>JBQCEX010000469.1:0-11006 GCA_051959855.1 Flavipsychrobacter sp.
AAAGGTCCATGATCATAACGGAAAGCCAGGCCGCCATAGTAGGCAGTCAGTGTACCGGTAGTGCTGCTAACATACAGGTTGTTCACCTTATTGTTGTCGGTAGACATCATGCCGTTATAGGAGTTGACATTCAGATATATCTTCTTTGTGATAGAGAATGTAGCATTCAGGTTAGTGTACTTATAGTCTGATGTAAAGTTGTTGCCATCGCCGCTCTGCAGTTGCTGCTGGTCACCTACAGACAGTATCATGTTGGCGAACTTGGTGCTGTAGCCTATACGCCCGCCGTAGTTCTGAGATTTTATGGCAAATACATTATTCAGCAGTACACTGTCGTCAAATGTATTCTGACTCTTGTAGTTATACTCATAGTATCCACCTACAAAAAATTTGTTCAGTATGAAACGTGCATCATGCGATTGCAAACGCTGGCCTTTATAGATACCCGCAAAGCTGTTACTGTTATACAGTATGTTAGATATAGTGCTGAAATGCTTGCTCAGGTATTGCAGGTTATAGCCGAATGAGCTACCCAGCAGTTGGTTGCTTTGGCCCGGCAGCATGGTAGCAGTATTCTGTTCCATACCCACACCTGCTATCAGCGATAGTTTCAGCTGGTCGTTCAGCATTTTCATATCCAGTGTCTGGCGAGCTATGCTGCTGTTCAGCTTAGTTACCTTATCTATATTTGCCGATACAGATTCTGTAAGGCGCATAATATCGTTCAGCTTGAATTGACCATTGCCACCAAATACCTGGCTGTTGCCCACTCTGCTTTTCAGCATACCGTATATCACGCCTTTGTTGCCGTTATTCACACCCCAGTTGTAGCCCACCTTAGCGCCATAGCCATCCATCATAAAGTCGGTCATCTCCATTATGTTACCTACACTGGCTATTACGTGTTTGCCGGTATAGTCCATGCGCATCAGGCCATTGTCTATGTTTTGGTCGCGGCTTATGGTGTTACTGCGAAACGCCACAGCTACACGATTATCTTTATCCACATCCACACTGCCATATACCCCTCCATAATATTGATTTGCATTACCCCCTTGAGATACCATACCTGCTTCCACCTGCACAGGCATATCCATATATGCCGACGGATGGTCCTTCAAAATATAACCTACCTTAGAGATAGACTGCACCAGGTTGTAGGCATCGTCCTTGCTGCTCACCACTATTCTTATATCCTGCTTGGTCAGCATTTTATATTCGTTCTCGCTTATCGCCAGGCTCAGATTGTAAATGGTATCGCGGCCACCATCCAGGTTTATGTTCATCTTATCGTCCAGGTGCAAAAATTCATTTACACTGGCTATGGTATAGTTGCCGGTTACGTTGCCTGAGTTTCTTATATAGATAGGTATAGAGATCAGCTTCTGGTAAGCAAGCAATACCAGCGTAGGGTTCATCAGGCGTGCCTTGAACTTGGCAAATTCCTGCACCCGCACATTATAGAAGTCATGCCGGGTATCGCCGGTTTCTGTATTGCGGTAGTCCAGTGTCACTTGTTCCCATCCTGCACTGCTTGAGTTGGTTGGCAGCAGTCGCATAGGTATCACCTGGCTGGCGTTGGGTTCCAGCGTTATCGTAGTTACCTTATCAGTTATCAGCTGCCATGTGTTAGGTATGTTGATGGTTACCAGCAATGTGATCTTGGCTGATGAGGTATTGGTAATAGTAACGTTATTGAACAGGAAGTCTTTATTGCTGTTGGCCATCAGCGAGTCGCGCAGCAGGGATGTGGTGTACAGCGAATTAAGCTGTGCGTTCATCTGGTTTTGCACACCAGATTTTATCTGCACATTATCTGTACCATTCTTTACTGTATTGTTATTTTCCTTGTTAGTGGCAAATGAAGGTGACGGGTCCAGCGTATTGATCACCGCAGTTGAAGCCGCAGGTGCTGCCTCAGTATTCGGTGCCTTGTTAGATACAGGTGCATTTACCGGCTTGGGTACTATAGTTATGTTGGTTACGTCTTGCTTCTGGTCGCTGGTCTGTACTATCTTCTGTGTCAGCACATCCATATCCTCATCACTTATCTTACGGCGCTTTGTGCCTTTGCGTTTATGAACGTTGGTAGTGTCCGCTTTAGCAAGAGAATCAGTAACGGCAGTTATTATTTTTTGAGTAGCGGTATCTTTTGAAACAGAGGGAACAACTGCACTTTTTACAGTAGTATCGGCAGGCTGAATTTTGGAGACTATGGTATCAGCAGCAGGCTGTTTAGCCTTCTCCTGTGCACCGGCAGCTATTTGTATCAAGAGCATTATCCCCATCAGGAACAATCCTCTTTGCATGAATGTATTTGTAAAAAAAGCTCTCATTTTTATCCTCTTGTTGTTACTCTCTTAATAACAGATACAAAATTGTTATTAATGTAAAACGTAACAAACAAACACGCATCTGTTAACTGTACATTTGTAACTGGTTAACAAGCAATTAAAAAATTAATGGCTAACGGGGATTGCGTTTAATGCGCAAGTTTACGAATAAATCAGCGGAAATTATATAGGAAGAATCGCGGATTTGTAATAAAATCCTTTAGTTCATTTTGAAGGGAGCAATGAGCTGAAACTCAGGAATAGCAACAGATATTACTTTTTTATTGTATAGATTTTCCATCTGGTAAATGCCATACATTTTGCCCATATCGCTGCGCAAGTTAGCTGCCGATACGTATTGGTAACTTTCGTTTGGTTCTATTATGGGCTGCTGGCCTACTACGCCTTCACCTTCTACTTCACGCTTGCTGCCATTGCTATCCACTATATACCAATGGCGGCTCAGCAGCTTTATGGGCATGGTGCTCTGGTTCTCAATGGTGATGCGGTAGGCAAAGAGATACTCCGAATTCAGCGGATTCGACTGGCCCGGCTGATAGAATGTTTCTACCGAAACACTTACTCCTTCTGTTATCTGCTGCACCATATAATAGCCTATTATTGTGTAAATATAGTAAGGATTGATCTAGCTAAACTATTTTATTTCCTTATTAATGTGTTAAGCAAATCTCTTGCCAAATCGCTTTCATAGCCTTTCTGCATCAGGTATCTGAACACTTTCATCTGCCGCATTTTCACACTGCGCTCACCTTTCAGCTCATTCCATTTGTTGGTGCCAAGGCGGGTAAGCGTTTGCTCGTACTCATCTGCATCTATCTCGCTCAGCCCTTTACGGATGCAATATTCAGATACTTTTTTAAATCTTAGCTGGCTCACTATTTTTTGCCTGCCCCACTGCTTCATACGGAATTTGCCCCGGGCATACGCTCTTGCAAATTGCTCCTCGTTCAGCAGGCCTGCCTCTATTAGCTCAGCAATATTTTCTTCCACCTCTGGCGTAGTGCAGCCTAGCTCGTATAGTTTATTGCGCACTTCTGCATGGCAGCGCGGCTGGTAATGGCAATAATGCTGTATGGCAGCTTTTACGTCCAGGTGAGCGTTGAATTATTTGTTAGAACAAAAGAGACAACCTTTTAGTTGCCTCTTATTTTTTTATCGTCCCATGTACACCATCAGTATCTGCACATCGCTTGGGTTCACCCCGCTTATGCGACTGGCCTGTCCCAGGGTACGCGGTTTTATTTTACTTAGCTTCTGCCGGGCCTCGTTCGATATGGCACTCAGCTTATCATAATTAAATGATTCAGGAATCATCAGCTCTTCAAGCGATGCCATTTTTTTCACCAGCTCTTTTTCCTTTTCTATATACACATCATATTTTATCTGGATCTCGGCTTGCTCCAAAACAAGCTCATCCATTCCGGCCAGTTCATTTTTTAATTCGGGCATTGCCTCCATCAGATCTTTAATGCCAATACCTGGTCGAAGCAGCAATTTCAGAGCGCGGCTACGCTCGCTTATACGGGCCGAGCCCCGGCTATCTAAAAAAGATTCGATTATAGACGGTTCTACGACAAAATCGGCCAAAATCGCCTTCGTTTTTGCCACTTTTTGCTCTTTTTCGCTCACCAGCGCCAATCGTTCATCTGAAGCAAGGCCAATTTCATGTCCCAGGCGGGTAAGGCGCAGATCCGCATTATCCTGCCTCAGCAGGGTACGAAATTCTGCCCTGCTGGTAAACATACGGTATGGCTCATCGGTACCTTTATTGATCAGGTCATCTATCAGTACCCCAATGTATGCATCACTTCTTCCCAGCACCACCGGTTCCAGCTCATGCACTTTGCGGTGTGCATTAATGCCGGCCATCAATCCCTGGCAGGCAGCTTCTTCATATCCTGTCGTTCCGTTTATCTGTCCGGCAAAGAACAGGTTTGGTATCAGCTTAGTTTCCAGGGTAAACTTTAGCTGGGTTGGCGGGAAGTAATCATACTCTATAGCATAGCCCGGACGGAAGAACTTTACATTTTCAAAACCCGGTACTAATCTTAGCGCTTTATATTGTACATCTTCAGGCAGCGAAGTGCTAAAGCCATTCACATATATCTCTACCGTATTCCAGCCTTCCGGCTCTACAAATAGCTGGTGGCGTTCTCTTTCCGCAAAGCGGCTGATCTTATCTTCTATGCTGGGGCAATACCTTGGGCCACTGCCCTTTATCCTGCCCTGGTACATAGGCGACTTCTCGAAGCCGGTCTTCAGTATATCATGTACTTCCTGGCTGGTATAGGTTATCCAGCAGCCGCGTTGTTGCTTAGCTTGTATTCTTTCTATGGGCAGGTATGAGAAGCCTACCACTTCTTCATCCCCGTCCTGTATTTCCATTTTGCTGTAGTCCAGGCTGCGGCCATCTACCCTTGGCGGAGTGCCTGTTTTCAGGCGGTCGCTTTCAAAGCCCAGCTCTACCAGTTGTTCTGTTAGCCCGGTCGCTCCTTTTTCTCCTATTCTGCCCCCACCAAATTGCTTCTCTCCTATATGAATTACCCCATTCAGAAAGGTGCCATTAGTCAGTACCACTGCCTTGCCATATATTTCCTGCCCCATTCCGGTCACCACACCCTTAATTGTTCCACGTGAAACAATCAGGCTCTTTACCATATCCTGCCAAAAATCCAGGTTAGGGGTCTGCTCCAGCATTTCCCGCCAGGTAGCAGCAAATAGCATACGGTCGTTCTGGGTACGTGGACTCCACATACCCGGGCCCTTGCTCTTGTTCAGCATCCTGAACTGTATCATGCTCTTATCGCTCACTATGCCGCTATAGCCGCCCAGTGCATCTATCTCGCGCACTATCTGGCCTTTAGCTATGCCACCCATAGCAGGGTTACAGCTCATCTGGGCTATGGTCTGCATATTCATGGTTATCAGTAGCACCTTCGAGCCCATGTTGGCAGCGGCAGCAGCAGCCTCGCAACCAGCATGGCCGGCCCCTACCACTATTACATCATATTCAGGAAACATAAGGCTGCAAAGGTAAAACTTAAAGGCCATATTATACCAACCAATATACTATTCAGCCTGTCTATACGTTTATCATTACAACCTCTATGAAACACCTGCTCCTCCCGCTGTTACTGGCTATTAGCAGTATAGCCCATGCACAATTCCGGCCAGACATAGACAAGCCTGAGCAATTAGGCATCAGCACTGGCCTATGCTATTGGAACTCCAATTTCAGGAACAATATTTCTGCCTTAGGAATAGATGAGGCTGTTTTTTACAGGAAGGAATACCGCAGGCTGGCCCTGCAGGTAGCGCTAGATTATAGTACCTACCAGCATCCCCTGCACTACTATGCTCTATTACTAGACGCACCTGCCGGACACGATGTTGATGCGTATGATCGGACGAAACTGAATATTTATTCCACTGTTGTAGCACTACAATATAAATTATATTCAACCGATCAGTTCAGATTATTCCTTGGCATATACACTGACCTTTGCTTCTATTATTACAACATACATAGTGTGCCAGGTTACCAAAGTGAGAATAAAAGCGGCAATGGTGGCCTGCATTTAGGCGGAGGTCTTAGTTGGTTTTGTGAATACAAACTATACCAGCGTTGGTACGCTAATGTCCAGTTTAGTGTTGGCTATTTAAAACAAAGTGATTTAGCTCCCGATGATGAGATTTATGATGTCCCCGAATTTAAAGAAAGCTTACTCTTTGGATTGGCCTATAAATTATAATGTTCCACGTGAAACATTTTATCTTTACTATAAATTATATCCGAATGAAAAAGATCCTACTTGCGGCGTCTATGCTGCTTCTAAACATTACTACCCATGCACAGGGCTTCCAAATCGGTTATGCTGCAGGCTTAACCAGTAACTATCCCGACAATAGTCAGTCCCTATATAGGAACGGTGGAAATACTGCCAGCAAAGTATTTGTCCAAAATGGCCTCTTCGCGAGGTATGAGTTAAAGCGTTGGGCATTACACTTGGCAGCTAGTAATTATAATGTAAGCTATCCATATTTTCAAAGTATAAATAGCTCCAACACATATTGGTCCGCCGAACCGGTCAATCAGGTCACGTCAGGAATCACTCGCGTCCACAATTACCTGCTGAGTTTATCCTTCCAGGTATGCTTGAATAGCAATAAGGCTATTCATAACCCTAACTTCAAAGGAATAAGAAGTTATGTAGGTTTCTCCTATACTGGCATTATCACCCATTTAAATGGGCAAGCCAATTTGTACGATGCAATAGCAAATACAACAAGCTCGGCAGAATACACAAATAATCTTGTGCATCGGGCTTTGGGTGGGAACTACTATGCAAGCTATCAACTTAGTAAACATTTAATAGTAAGCCTGCTCGCATCATTACAGTTTGACCCCTATTTTGAGGCGTCCCAGGATGCGGACTATTTTATAGACATGCAGCGGCACGACGTAGCTGGCTTTAACCCCCAAGACTATTTTTCATTAACGTTTGGACTTGCTTATCGCTTCTCAAAATAGTGTTCCACGTGGAACATTTTATAAAACAACCTAATTATGAAAAAAATCCTTATAGCAGCCTTTTGTTTTGTAGCAGCACAAGCTACCGCACAGTCATTTCAGCTTGGCTATACAACCGGCATAATGATAAATTCCCCGGCCAACACTCCAAATTTAAGCGCAGAGCAGACAGCCTTTGCTAAAAACATAAACATGCTTAATGGCCTTTTTGTAAGGTATGATATAACCAGACGATGGTCCATTTCACTTGACGGAAACGCTTACAACAAGAACTTTTATAGCGCAAACCTGAGCCAATACCCTGCCTCACCTTACAATAATGCTGGATATACCATATCAACAACCTCTGTTGATAATACCTTTTACCTGCTTGACTTAAACATACAGTATAATATAAACAGCAAAACCGCACTTAAGAATCAGCATTTCAAAGGGATAAAAAGTTATATAGGCTTCTCCTACGCTAAAGTATGGGATAGGAGATATATACACTGGAATAGCTTTGACGCCATAAAGGATGTCTACACAAGCTCAGCAAACAAATACGTGGAAAAAACACGCGCCATAGGCATGTCCTACTATGCCGAATACAATGCAGGTAAAAGGATCACGATAAGCCTTAACTTAAATGCCCGCCTCAATACAGAACAATTAACCCCCGTTGGTGGCAAAGTTGAATACAACGAATTGGATCCTGATTATTATCTTAGCGCCGCGTTAGGCGTAGCCTACCGCATTACCAGATAATCAAAAACACCCTTATGAAATTAATTATTACCCTGGCACTAAGCCTTCTGGGCTATGCATCCTTTGCACAGAATTGGCAACTAGGTTTAGAAACCGGCCTTGCTACCAACTACCCTGACAAAGGGCTACCCCAATATTATTATACAAACGATGGCGAAAAGCCGCATTCGGGTCAGGCCCATCTAAATGTTGGCATATGCACACGTTGGCAAACAAGTAGTCACTTTGCATTTGAGTTTCAAGCATCCGCCTACCAAGATCATTATGCCCGCGCTTTCACACAATATCCAAGTCCACTTGTAAACCAAACCAGCGGCATTACCGGACCTACAACTACTGTCTCATACAATGGTAAATTAGACTGCACCATTTTCACATTTAAGCTTTCAACTTTATATTGCCTCAATTCGATAAGAGCAATAAAAAAAGATATTGGCTACAAACACTATTTAGGTATTGCATATACATTAGGCGACAATGTCGCAATGTACAACGTTAAGATCCACAACATAACCGATGGCACTTACGGTGAATATAGTTCAAAACATATTATGGCTTGCAATACGCTTGGCTTGCATTATTTGGTTACATACACTAGAAGCCGACATATAACTTATAGTCTGGACCTGTCGTTTGAGAAAGCTACAGCTGCAATATTTCATTATAGCAAAGAAACCTTACCGGCATTGTTTTATCCAGGTTCTGCCAATAGCTACTATTTCAATATGCCCACTTATTATGTACACATTCTGGCAGGCATCGCTTACAAATTTTAAATCGCATCTGCAATCTTATGAAACGAATCACCACCATTGCATTAAGCCTCTTAGGCTACACATCATTTGCACAATCCACACAATTAGGTTTTGAAACCGGCACCACTGCCTACTACAACCTTGAATATTTTTCAAGCGGAAAACCGGTAATTCTACACAAGCACTGGAAGCAAGCCGATTTTGCCAATGGCATATTTATACGCCACGAAACAAAATCACATTGGGTCTATCAGCTTACTGCAGAATATTATAGGGACAAGCAGAATGACGACCTTAAATATCCTCCTTCCATTCTATCATCATATTTAAGCGCAAATGCTTCAATTTCACCGGAATTCAAATACAGTCTCTCACAAAACATCTTCCATTATTCAGCCACCATTCAGTATCGGCTAAACAGCAATAAGACTATTGCAAAACGACCAATGAAAATACTCATTAGCTTCATCGGTCTATCATATACCCGTCTGCACTCTGCTGACGAATATTCTATGTACCAGGTACCCACTCCGCCAAACTATCCGGTTGGCTACATAAAAACAAAATGGAATGACGACCTTATAGGACTCAACTATTGGGGCCGATATGCTTTCAGCAAACAGTGGTCACTTAGCCTAGATGTTTCTTATAAAATAAGTATGCGCTACACCAGCCAGGATTATTTATATGGTGGCAACGATGCCGTATTTACTCCATACAGCACTAAACGGGGTGAACTTTATACTTATAATAAACCAACCACTTATCTAACATGTATACTAGGAATATCTTATATGTTTAATAAATAAATATTATAGCTGCTTATAATAATTTCTCTTTGTGGAACGTTTATTGTAATGTACTTTTAACATTATTTTATAAACGCTTTAGCAGAATTTTATGTCTTCTATAGCAATAAGGAGAAAATTAACAATACTATGAAAAACTTTCTGCTGTATTGTCTTGTTGTCACTACCCTGATGTCCTGCTTCGATGCGCAGGCACAGGACTCCTGTACTTCACACGCACAGCCGCGCTGGATAATAGGTTACGAAACGGGTGCACAATTCTTTATTCATAATAATGCCGCGGTGAAGGAACCGGGTGGTAAATATATTTTCACCAATTCTGTTTATGGTAATAGGTCTATTACTAAACGCCTGGCTCTTGAATTTGAATTGAAATACGGAAGCACCACCATACAGAAAGCAGGCAATGTAAGTATTGTGAACAGGGGCATCGGCAAAATATATAACCTGTCAGTACCGGTAACTATTGAATATTCTTTTGGTAAAAAGAACAGCAAGCTGAAACCATTTGTAGGTACAGGTGCATCCTACAATGTGTACCAGGAAAAGTACAGTGAGTTCAACTTTGCTGATGGTGCCGCTAAGGATATCATTACTACACATACACGCACGCCATTTGTTTGCTTCACTGTTACACAGGGTGTAACTTATGACATAACACCACGCGTGCAGGTAAAAGAATCTATTCACTTTATTCCAAGAAATGCTCACAACAATGTCAACCTCTTAGGTATAGACGTTGGCGTAGGCATTAAACTATAGTTTGTATATCAGGGGGTAATATCTTATTGTGAAAGCATCCTGTTCAGGATGCTTATTTTTTTCTCCTATATTTTACTTTTGTTCTCATGAGGAAACTGTTACTATGCTTATTGGTCCCGGCCATAGGCTTTGCCCAAACAAAGATCAAGGCAGATCTGCTCATACAAAATGCAACCATCTACACTGCAGATAGCAGCTGGCATATATACCAGGCTATTGCTATAAAAGATGGCAGCATAATAGCACTGGGCAGTAACAAAGAAATAAACAATAAGTACAGGTCTGATAAAACGATCAATGCCTCAGGCAAAAATATTTACCCCGGTTTCATAGATGCACATTGCCATTTCAGCGGCTATGCACTTGATAAATATAAATGTGCGCTGGAAGATACACGCAGCTTTCAGCAGGTGATACAAAAACTAATTGTCTACGAAAAAACAAATGAACTAAGCTGGATATACGGCCGCGGCTGGGACCAGAACAAATGGCCGGTAAAAGAATTTCCCACAAAAGACACGCTTGATAAATTATTCCCCGACAAGCCGGTAATACTAAAGCGCATAGATGGCCATGCTATACTCTGCAATGAAAAAGCATTGCAAATGGCCCACATTGATGTACATACAAAAATAGCCGGCGGACAAATAATAAAAAAGAATGGTGAGCTGACAGGCATACTGATAGACAACGCTATGGAACCTGTAGAGCAGTTAATACCGCTGCTGCCTACTGCGCAATCCACCAAATATTTAGTTGCCGCACAAAACGATTGTTATGCCTTCGGTCTTACTTATGTTATAGACTGTGGTGTAAAAAAAGATGTCATCAATCTATTGAAACAACAGTATGCACAAAACAAACTAAGTATAGGTAACGCCCTGCTGCTGGCAGACGATGAAGCAACCTTCAATGAATTTGTAAAACAAGGCCCTGTTTCCTATGGCCAATTAAAAATAGCAGGTATAAAGATGTATGCAGATGGCGCCTTAGGTTCCCGCGGTGCATCATTGATAGAAGACTATACTGATGATCCTGGTAATAGAGG
>JBQCEX010000470.1:0-9970 GCA_051959855.1 Flavipsychrobacter sp.
TTTAAAATACGGGGGTGCTAACGGGGTAATTTAATATACAGCCCAACTATAAAAACCCGCTGCACATAGCAAAAACAAAAAAACCCCATACGGTAAAACCCAAACCCGCACAAATAAAAAACAACACGCCCCGGTAATACCGGGGCGTTTTTAGTATGTAAAAGTTATTTGATTTAGATTTTCCAATCATCTACGCTGCTGTTATCATCAGCAACGCTGGCAGATACTGTGGAAGATGCTTCAGTTTCAGCAACACCTTCACCTATTGGCATACCTTCTTCATTTTCCTGATCGTGGTTGTATGCGTCGAAATCGAAGTCGGGCATCAGATCAGTTTTTACATAGTTGATAGTTTCTGTAAGCGCGTTAAGGAACTTGTTAAAGTCCTCTTTGTAAAGGAACATTTTGTGCCTGTCGTAGCCATTGTCATCAAAGCGTTTTTTGCTCTCAGTGATAGTGATAAAATAGTCATTACCACGTGTAGAACGTACATCAAAGAAATAAGTTCTTCTCTTTCCTGCCTTTATACGCTTGCTAAACAGACTTTCATTACGGTTGTCGCCAAAATTTTTGTTTTCGTACGCCACAGTTCTTGATTTTTAGTGAACAATTTAGGTGGGCAAAATTAATTAAGATAGTGTGTTATCCAAATTATTTTGCTGTAAAATATAACTTTATCTCTTAAATTCTAAGCGTTACATATAAATTTATTTTATTTATATGTGCGTCTATTTTTAGCTTTTTATACAGACAGCAACAACTATTTAAATAATCCTTTCAATGCGCCTTTAGCCTTTTCAGCAGCATTATTTATCACATCTTTCTTTTTGGCAGTGTCTTTATTACCGCTAAGCTGGTTCTGAAGTTCAGACTTAGCGCTGTTCATTAGGTCTTTCTTTATGGCTTTAGCAGTATCACGCAGTGTGGCTTTTGCACTATCAGCACGCTTCTGTGCCTCATTCACCAACTGCTGTTTTACGTTATCTACTGCATTACCAGCAACATCTTTAAGGTCTGTTGAAATAGCTGGCTTTGTGATAGTTCCCCCTACTTTAACAGTAAGATTCACCTTATCAGGCAATTGCACCTTTACACCTTTGCCTGCCGCCTGGTTTACCAGGTTATTCAGCATGGCATTACCTTGGCTGCCCATCAGGGAGCGAGGCACAGCCATATTGATACCATAGTCCAGCGATTGATCAAAACCATGGGAGCCTGCCACCTCGAAACCAACATCACCTACATTGAACTTGAACGGATCAACAGCTACCCGACCATTTTGAAAACTGAAGTAGGTCTTTATATCCTTCAGCAATATTGAGCGAAGGCTGCTAATGCCCAACTTGTTGGCCAGCTCATCAGTGGGAGCAAATTTGCTGAGAATACCTTGTAATAACAAGAAGTTGCCCTTACCACTTAGCGTATTCAGCACAGGCATCATATCTGCACCAAGTTTGCCTTGCATAGTTAGTTGCGAAGTCAGCGTGCCAGATAAATATTTTCCTATCGGCATTAATTTTTGCACGGTAACAAACGTGTTGTAAGTTTTTTGTACATCTACATTCTGCACGCTGTAAGCTATCTGTATGTCAGGATTCTTTTTATCGTTCTTTGTTGAGTAGTAGCCGTCTATTTGCAGCATCCCGCCCAGCGCCTTACCCATCACCTTTTGCATGTACACAGTTTCATCGTGAATGGCTAATGTACCGCTTACTGCTTCCAGCAACAGATTATCATATTGTATGCTGCCTACTTCAGCACTCAGGCTTATATTCAGATTAGCTGGTACCAGGAATGGACCTGAAGATGGGGCAGTTGTTTGCTTTGTATTTGCTGTAGTAGTGCCTGAGGTGCCCATCCATTTGTTTACATTCATTTTGTCGGCTGCCACATGCAGTGAGCCACTCAAAGCTTCATTATGCAGATAGTAACCCAACAGGTTGTCTATACTACCATTTGCGGTGAAATTTGTTTGCAGATAAGCACCCTTGAAATTGGATACGGTAACATTCTTAGGATTGAATGTGAGCAGCAGGCTACTAATAGATACTCCATCAGGATAATCTTTCGACGAATAGAAAAGATTATTGACGCCAATGGTACCTGCTGCATTTAACTCATCATACTTACCCTTCTGTGCTGCGGCGATCGAGCCTTTTACTGATGCGTCTGCATTTATGAGGCCAGTGAGTTTGGTACCTGATTCCAGCTTCATGAATTTCTGTACCTGTGAGAGATCAATGCTCCCCTTCATGGCTGCATCAACCCAAGGATTAGAAACCGGTGTTTTCAGCAATAAGCGAAAATCAAAAGGTTCATTATCAAAAGCTATATGGCCTTTTTCAATATTGACCACGGTATGGTCTGTAACGCCGTCAGGGTTTTTAGCCTGCATTTTTATCTGTATGTCAGATACTTTACCCGGCAGATCAGGATATTGGAAAGAGGCATTTTCCACTGACAAATTCACTTCATAGGCAGGCATCTGGGTTTTATTATAAGTTCCTTTTACAAAACCATTGAATGCTGCCTTGCCGCTTGTCTTGATGTCTTTAAAATTATTCTGGTAAATACCGGGTACTAAAGAAAGGATATCTTTAAAGTCATTAGATGGTGTATTGAACTGCACATCCATTATGGTATTCAGGGTATCAGGCATTTGAATAGTGCCTTTAGCGCTCAGCTTCAGACCATTCAGTTGTATTTTATCTGTATTGAACGTGTATTTGTGCGTTACATTGTCTATGTTAATGTCTGCACTGAGGATGGTTTTTACTTTAAACAGGTAGGCTATATTGCCATAAGTGAAATTCACTGCATCTATATCTGTCTGCGTGCTTAATGTAAAATTATCGCTGGTAAAATCACCGGAGCCGCTATGGTTCAGGTTAACAAGCGTCACATACATTTTCCCCTGGTCGTCTTTGTACTCTATATATCCATTTTCTATGCTGTAGTGCCGCAGCTTAAGTGATAGAGGCTTTGATGGGCCTGTTTCCTTTTGTATAGTATCCGGCTTTGTAATATTCCAGTTTGCAACACCTTGCTCATTTACAAGGGCGTGTATGCGTGGCGTATTTATATCTATGCCTAGTATATCATAGCTGCCCTTTATTGCCTTCATCAGGTCTATAGTTACATCTATGCTTTGGGCAGCAATAAGCGTATCGTTCAGGAATGGTTCCTTATTTACTATGCTTACTTCCTTTATATTGACAGACAAATGAGGAAAGTGACGAAACAGCGAGATGCCAATATCTTTAAAATCGGCAGTAGCGTTTAGCTGATTGTTCATTTCCTTTTTGGCAAAAGCCATTATCTTGTCTTTGAAGAGGATAGGGACCAGGATAGCAGTTGCAAGGAACAGGACTATTATAATGCCTACAATCTTAAGAATACGCTTAGCAATTTTTCCCATAGCAGTTTAGTGTGTGTTGCAAAAATACTCTATAATACCTTATAGAT
Organism: Flavipsychrobacter sp.; assembly: GCA_051959855.1. Classification (GTDB taxonomy): domain Bacteria; phylum Bacteroidota; class Bacteroidia; order Chitinophagales; family Chitinophagaceae; genus SZAS-30. Next base: position 3,466 of record JBQCEX010000470.1, read on the forward strand.
TAGCTTAATATGCTTAACAATTAGTTCATGCTATAGCAATAGCAAACAGTAACATAATATATCCCGTTATATAATTGTCTAAAAAAATAATAATTTCAAGCCCCATTTGAGTTTGTATGAGCGGCACCACAACACAGGCATCTTTATTTTCTGCCCCTATACCGGCAGTTTACGAAGATTACCTGCTGGTTATAAATCCTGATATTTCTGTAACTAACGATATCAATTATTCAAAAAAGAAAGCTGCTGAAGTATTAGGTACTTCTGTAGCCAAACACTCGATACCTCATATATCTCTAGCAAGTTTTTCAGGCAACCCGTTGAAGGAAGACCTTCTGGTAAATGAAATACGCTATCATATAAAAGGCAGGCTTAAATCATCGTATATCTGGCTGGAAGATTATGGCTATTTCCCTACTTCGGGTACTATCTACATTAAGCCAAAACCGAAAGATTATTTCGAAGCGGTGCTACGTGCTGTATATCCTGCACTTGCTGTATGCAGTGCTGTGAACAAAGGCCGCAAGCTGGTACTTTATAAAGAACCGCATCTTGCCATAGCCCGCGGAGGCAATAAAGAAAAGAACAACAAGCTGTGGGATAATTTTAAGGACAAGAAATATGAGAACAAGTTTATTGCCGATGCGCTCACCCTACTGAGACGAGATTCTGCCAATGATCTTTATAAAGTTGTAGCTGAGTTTAAACTATAACAAGCGAAAATAAAAGCATCTCTTCATTACAAAGAGATGCCTGCTTTTCTAACCTAAACCTACTACTTTCCTATTACCTGCGATAGCCATTATAACCGTAGTTATTATAGCCATTGTAACGTTGAGCGTCACGTTCACGATCTCTGTAAGCGTAGCCATTTTCACGGTACATCATTCGTCTTTCACCACGGTACCTGTCTCCATCACGGCCCCAACCTCTTCTGCATTCGCGGCCGTAGTAGCCTGCGTTATTATAATAACCGCCATTGTTGTAATAACCTACATTAGTATATGCGGCAGGAGCATAGTAACCAGGTGTGCCTATAGAAAAATTGATATTTGCATGAACACGCTGAGCAAATGATTTGCTGCTAAAACCCACCATCATCAATGCAACCACTGCAATTAAAATCTTTGTCTTATTTTTCATAACCTATGTTTTTGTTGGTATGTACTGTATATTCCAATTTACTTACCAAAAAAACTTAGGGATATGTTAAAGCATAAAGCCGCTGCCGATTGGCAGTGGCTTTAGCTGAAAGATGATTTATGCATTAGCGTCTTTCATGTCTTTCACCATAATGGTGTCCATTATCATGACCGTTCCATCCGTGCTGCCTATCTTCCTGAAAGTTTCTATCGTGTCGCATATTGCCATATTCACCGTGCTGATGTCTATATCCATAATATGGATGCACATTATTATATCTATAGTAAGTATTATTACCATTATAAAAACGGCTCTGCGGATAATAAAATTCCCCATTATCAGGGTAAACAGGTGGTGTACCAATGGTAATATGAGCCCTTATCTGTTGGGCATTAACAGTTGATTGCGTAAAAGGCATAAGGCTTATTGCAGTCAATATCATCGCTACTATATTCATCTTCGTTTTCATAACACTCAATTTTTAGCGTTCACAATCATTCTTCTGAATACAGCTTAAAATACCTTACCATCATGTTAATCTATATGTTAAAGCATTGAAAAAAATAATCGCAGGTTGATTGTCAACTGCTTAAAGCAATGTGTTTTATAGCATTGTGAATTGTTTAATTTTATTCACTGCTATGATTGTTTATTCGCTTCTCTTTCTAACAATAGCGATTTCGTTGTTAAGTCATGTCTTGGTATGGCGTGGCATGAAAATCACCCGGCGATGGGACTTAACCCTATTAGCTGTAGCGTTAAATGTGTTTATATTCTTTTATGGTGCATGGATCTTTCTATCCATTTATTTGAAGTATTTATCGATATTAATTTTTGTGCTTGTTGCGCTAGCGGCGACCTTTGATACAGGAAAACCAGCTAATAGTATCCGTAACAGAAATGCCATTTTACCGTTATTCTTATCTGCTGTGCTATTGACACTGATTGTATTATACTTTACAGGCACAACTGGTAAGCCGCGAACAGTTTCTTTATCGTTACCCTTTAAAAAGGGAAAGTATTTTGTATTCCAGGGCGGGAAAGGATTGCCAACTAACGTGTTTCATAGTGCTATGAGAGGTACAATATATGCTATGGACATTGTGAAACTGAACCCGATGGGTGGCAGAGCAAAACACATATTCTCAAAGCGGCTTGAAGACTATGAAATATTCGGCGATACCGTTTATAGTCCTTGTAGCGGGCATATCGTTTTTACAAGGAATGACCGACCGGATAATATTCCTCCTTATAGGGCCGAAGGAAGAGGCAACCTGAATGGCGTATTAATTGAAACGGATTCATTTTATGTTTACCTGGGGCATTTTAAACAAGGAAGTGTAATGGTAAAGCCGGGAGATTTTGTAACAGCAGGACAACCATTGGCATTAGCGGGCAATTCGGGTTTTACATTGGAACCTCACTTGCATATACAAGCGCACCAAAAAACGTACAGCAACATACCCTGGTATCGGGAGCCTCCACTTTTTATAAGGTTCAATGGCCGATCTTATAATCTGTTTGAAGTTATTAATGCACAACAGTGAATCATCACTGTTGTGCATTCAATTATTTTTCCAGCATATCCTTTATCTGCACTAATATCGGGTTCCAGCCTTCACCATTGTTATAAGTTTCTTCATAACGCTTCTGGCCCTCGGCTACTTTTGAATAGTCACCTTGTGTAACTGTCAGTTTTGTCTTATTGCCATCCGGTGTAAGCGTATAGGTGACCGTAAGATAATTTTCAGGAATATCTGCCATATTCTTGTTATTGGGATCGATGGTTGTGTAGGCCAGATACTTACCAGGCTGTATATCTACTATGTTGCCTTTTACTGCTATCAGTTCTTTGCCTTCATGCTGCATACGCCATAGCAGCGGGCTGCCGGGCTGCCAATCTGATACTGTTTCGCAACCGAACATATACCTTTTAGTCTGTTCCGGGTTAACTAAAGCATCCCATACGGCAGATGCAGGGGCGTTGATGTCTATGCTGTTTTTTACAATTAATGGTTCGCTCATTGCGCTTTATTTTGTTACTGCAATATTAGTTAGCTCCTACTGCAGCTGATTGCATTTTAGGGATTATTTCTAACAGACGAAGGAGTAATGCCAAATTTTTTCTTGAAAGCATTATTGAAATGCTGTGGTGTGGCATATCCTAACTCAAAAGCGATCTCGGCTGCCGTCTTTTCTGTATCCAGCAGATATTGCTGTGCCAGGTGCAGCCTTTGGTCTGAAAGATAACCAAAGATGGTATTGTTGAACGTTTCCTTGAAACCACGTTTCAGCTTGTATTCATTCAGCCCTACCATCTTTGCAATTTCCGGCAGGCTGGGCGGATTGTCCAGGCGCTCATTTATAATATCTCTTACCGCTATTATCTTCTCTTTATCGGTTGACTTCCTGATGAAAGCATCTTTCCTATTTTCAGCTGCATTGCTTGCTTCAGCACATAGCACCAGCAGTTCTATACTTTTGGATAAGAGAAATAATCTCTTTAAATCACCTGCATATTTACAATGGATGATCTGCTGTATGACCTGGCTAATGGGTGTTTCTATAGCGCCCCAGTTCTCTGACAGCAATACACTCCTGCCATTGATGATATTATCCGAAAAACGTTTGAGGATGTCATTTGCATTTTGGGTGAAATTGAGAAACAGCTCTTTAGGATATTGTACGCCAAAAGTTTCGATCTCTAAAGTGCGGTTTTGTATTTCGATATCAAAACCGGAGGAGTACATCATATTATGATGTCCGCCCAGCAGATGAAAAGAGCGGTTAAGCTGCTTATAAGAAAAGCTATAATTTCCCTTGAGTCCGAAATGCAGCCTGATCACATCATTCTGATTACTGGCGGGCATGCTTACATAGCCATCAAACTTTGAAACGGCATGACCCAGGCGTATATCATCACACAGCCATACAGTGCTGTCCATTGTGCCTTTATCATGTTTTACGTGCTTCTTTTCTTCCATAGAATATAGCGTCCATAAAGATACGTCCTTAACTACGAAATGCCGCGTGCACTAGAACAGGGAGATTTGCTGAACGACTGCCTGTTGTGTATGCATATAATAAGGCGTAGCTGTTTGCTCAGCAGCTATTTTATACACAGCTGTTTCCTGAAACCGAGATGCAACTACTACCTGAGTAGTGCCTGCATGCGCGGTGAACAGATCATGCGCCAATGTGGGACAGTTGTTATCTTTTGATAAATGCGACAGGAATACATGACTCATGTGGGCAGACCTGTAGGCAGTAAAAAGATCGAGCGCCTGCTTGTTTGAAAGATGGCCTTCATCGCCCTTTATGCGCCGCTTGAGGTGATATGGATAACGCCCTTTCTCCAGCATCTCATCATCATAATTAGTTTCCAGAAAAACAGCGTGGCACTGACCAAAGTGATCTATGACATGCGTGCATGGTGTGCCTATGTCTGTGAATACCCCTATCCTCGTATTGCTGCCCTCTACAATAAAACTATGCGGATCTGCAGCATCATGAAACTTCGGGAAAGGATGAACAGTAAGACCAGCAATGCAGACAGGCTGATAAGCAGTAAATGTACGTACGAACTGAGGGTTTAGCCTAAGCCTGCTATGCTGCAAGGTGCGCGGTGTGATATAAACAGGCAGATTAAATGTATGCGCCATTACTTCCAGTCCGCGAATATGATCTCCATGTTCGTGAGAGATAAATATGGCTTTCACTTTGTCCATTGAAAGTCCGGCGCGTCTCATGCGTTTTACCGCCTCGCGGCAGGTAATACCTGCATCTACCAATACAGCCTCCGTGTCATTACCTATGTAATAACAGTTGCCGTTACTGCCTGATGCTATGGAACAAACGTAGAGAGACATTTACTACTACAAAATAACCGGATTTAGCTAAATAAACACGCATAGCCTGGTCGCGACGTACTTATAATTTCTTTTATATTATAAGCCTTAAACTTCCACACTACAGTACCATTTGCATATACAGCCGTTGCAGTGCCTCTGCAGGATCGCTGCAGAAGCCGGGGTGTACTCTTGAAGTTTGCACTACAGTACTGCGCGTGGCAGTGAGCCAGCGAAAACGCTCGGCTATGGGCAGCCGCGCTATACGCCCGCCGGATATGCTGCCATTGCAAATATGCTGAAAGGCACATAAATAAGCGTTGACCTCATTGATATCCAGATCAGGCGAGAAAGCCTGCAGGCGATCTTCATCGAGATGGAACAGCACCTGCAAAAAGCGCTGTTTAGCGCAATAAAGCACTACGCCCACATTCATGAACTCTTCGCGCTCCACCCGGGGAACGACGCGGATGACCGCATACTCAAATAGATCCTTTTGCATGTTGCGCTTCGTTTACAAAAATTTCTGAGTGAGCAATACGTGTTTCAAGGAATTGAGCATAGGCCTGCCTGTGCTCGGCCTTTGATGCAAAGGGAGCATCACCTGTCAGCCAATCATCGGGGATGAGTGCGACTATGGACTGAATGAGGCCGGGACTTAAGATAGCCCTGAAACGTTCATTTACCTCGGTGAGCATGGTAGCCTGGGGCAGCAATACATGATCCTTAGCATAGGTAAATGGCTTTGCGGCCTGTTCCAGCCAATTGTTCCACGAGTGGTGGAAGTATAAAGCAGCCCCGTGATCTATGAGCCATATCTCCTTATGCCAAAGCAGCATATTGGTATTGCGTACGGTACGGTCTACATTCATGAGCAGGCAATCGAGCCAAACGATCTGGGAGGCCAGCAACGGATCGACCGTGGTAACGGCAGGATCAAAAGTTTTGGAGCCGGATAAATAATGCAAAGCAAGGTTAAGCCCAATGCTTGCCTTCAGCAGATCCTGTATTTCTTCATCTGGTTCCGTACGGCCAAAGGCTTCATCCAGGTTGGCAAATACCAGCTCTGGTACGCGCAGACCTAATGCCCTTGCTATTTCGCCACCTATCAACTCGGCTATCAGCGCCTTAGGTCCCTGCCCTGCGCCACGAAATTTGAGCACGTACAAAAAGTCATCATCTGCCTCAGCAATGGCAGGCATAGAGCCTCCCTCGCGCAAAGGCGTAACATAGCGTGTGACATTGACGGTGCGTAACTCGGGTTCTCTGTGCGTCATATATTGCTGCAAAATACTACAATGCTATGGAATGCAACCATGTGATAAATGTGTAGAACGCGACAATGTCACATTTAGGCTAATTTTTCTTTTTGGGACATTTTGGATGCACAATGATTCAAAGACGCCTGCCTGTGGCTACTTATGATGTTTTTGCAAAAAGTAACATTTATCACAAAAATGTCGCAAAATGTCGCATTTTCCGGACATGAGTAATCGTGAGACATGATTAGAAGT
>JBQCEX010000471.1:0-2054 GCA_051959855.1 Flavipsychrobacter sp.
GGTAGATGGTAATAGCAGCCTGGCGATTTTGCTATTTGCAGTGATTATAATTATGCTGGTAACACGAGTAAAGCTGTTATTGCTCATAATAATAGGTGCTGGTGGTATTCTGTATATATTGGGCTACCGGTATAGCGGATACCTGTGGCATGCGGGGCTACTATTTATAGTAATAGTGACCGTGTATGGCGTGGCAATGTATTACCCTTCATGGAAAGCAAATAAATATGACCTGCTGAAATATGGCAGCTGGCTGGTGGCAGGCGTTGCCGTGCTGCAGCTAAGCAACACTGTCGGCAGTTATAAACAAGATATAGATGATGCTTTTTCAGGAGCAAAAGATGCTGCTGAGTTTATACTGGACAATCACCTGGAGCACAAGATATTAGTGGGGCAGCAAGCCTGGGCTGTGAGCGCTGTTGCCCCATACCTGCCCAAAGATGTGAAGTTTTTCTATTCGGAATGTCAACGCTATGGGACTTACTATATAAATGATTCCTGCTTTTTTAAAGAGAAGTGGGCTTTGCCAACCGAGTACGCGGTAAAAATAGCTATTGATGATTTTAAAGATAAGCTGGATAAAGTAGTGCTGGTGCTTAACTACCCTGTAGCGCCTGAGACAGCGCAAATGCTGGAGTGTATATACCAGACAGATGAAGCGCCTATCAGAAAGGATGAAGGGTTCTTTATATACCGATTTAAAAAAACTGAGATAGCAGAGCAATAGCGTTATTTCGACAGACTATTTATCAATTCATCTATTTTTTGCTGCTCATCGGCGGGCAGGCAGCGGGTGGCGCTGAGGAGGCTAAGAGCACTGATAAGCTTGTTGATATCATGCCCGGTACCCAGATTGCTGATATAAGCAGGCAGCACCTGTGCAAGCGGACGCAGGTCCTTGCGGCGACACCAGAGGTCTATAAGCAGATCGAGCGTGGGGTGCTGCCAGGTTTTGATGCCTGTGCGTTTTAGCCCTTCATTGATGCCGGACTTTATCATATCGCCATAGGGGTTGGCAGGTAGTGTGTCTGCATGGCGTGCCGCATTCTGATAATGCTGATGTGCAGCAGGGATGTCGCCGAGTGTTTCGTATGACTTTGCAATATTCAGATATAAGGATGGGTAATGTCCCGTTGAACCGTTATTATTAATGGCCTGAGCATACATAAGCGCGTCCATGTTCCATTTCAGGTTGTCAACAGGATCTTTTTGATTGCGGGCAACATAATGGGCAGCGGTGAAGCGTTCGAAATCGTTTGCTGCAAGACTCCAGGCTTTTTGAAAAGATTGTACCGCTTCATCTATTTTGCCTTGGGCCTCGAGCTGCATACCAGTGGCGCATAGCTGGATAACAGGATTGTTGGGGTCGAACTTCATTAGGAATCAAAGATATCAGGAAATAAAATGCGGGAGGCCAGCTATTTAGAGAATTGTTAAATATATAACGGCATATCTGCAGCAATGGCAGGCAATATAGTATTTGCATACTTTTTGATACCTTTACGTAAATACTTATTCAAACTTTTATGGATTACAATCAAAATCAACAGTTCAGTAATTACACTGTTGTAGATTCGACCACCGGTAACCCTGCCGTAGCATCTAAAACATTTATGTCGAGCGTGTTCCTGTGGATGTTTGCTGCATTGCTTATTTCTTCTGTTAGCGCCTACTTATTTGCAAGTGTGCCGTCACTTTTGGATTTGCTGATTCAGCAGGATGCTGCCGGACATGCCAGCATGTCTATCTTCGGATGGGTAGTAATGTTTGCTCCACTCGTTTTTGTGCTTACTATGTCTTTTGCATTCACCAGGTTGTCAGCACCGGCAATGGTGGGATTTTTTCTGCTTTATGCAGCTACTACAGGTATTAGTTTAAGCTTCATCCTGCTGGTTTATACGGCTGGCTCTGTTGTAACTACATTTGTGTCTTCCGCAGCAATGTTTGGCGTGATGGCTGTGATGGGTTATACCACCAAGAAAGACCTGACCTCATTCGGTCGTATCATGATGATGGGCCTGATAGGCATAGTGATAGCCATGCTGGTGAACATG
>JBQCEX010000472.1:0-4544 GCA_051959855.1 Flavipsychrobacter sp.
CCCGTATGGGTGCTGATTATTATTGTCGCGCATCTGGTAGTGCTGTTTTTGAAGTGCCAAAACCAAATGTGCAGTTAGGCATCGGCTTCGATATGCTGCCTGAAAGGGTACGCAAAAGCCCCTTGCTCACAGGCAACAATCTGGGTATGCTGGCCAATGTAACGGCAATACCTGTAGTAAGCGACGTGCTGTATGACGACCGCCTTACCCAGATACTGCAGGACTATGCAGAGAACGAGGAAGAAAAATTACATGCCTTACATACCTACGCTAAGGAACTGCTTGACCATGGCCAGGTAGATAAGGCCTGGCAGGTGCTGCTGGCGGGTGAATAAAATCTATGGGTACAATATATTGTCAAAAGCACTCCTGAGGAGTGCTTTTTCGATTTTCCAAAGAAACTTGGAATCATATTCCTATCACATCGCCGCATTTCCCACATTTACAGCATATTGTTCATAACCTGTGCATTATTACATTCCCTTAATATTCAGGCAATAGTTTAGTAACATAATATTGGGTAAATTTATATAACCAAATATTAGAGTTTATGATATGGCGTACATTCAGTGGAGACCCAATCAAACTTCCCATTAAAAAGGCTGTAGAGGATACGATCGTCAGGGAGACAAAGGCAGGCTATCATTTAAAGGTATGTATTGGTACAGATTCACAGGTGCGTGGCGAGGAAACAGAGTTTGCCACTGTCATCGTTTTTCTGCGCGAAAAACATGGTGGCTTTATGTTCCTCAATAACGACAAAACAAGACAGCCATACACTATTAAAGAGCGTATGCTGGTGGAAGTGGCCCGCAGTATAGAAATTGCCTATGAACTTTGTGATTTATTCAACAAGTATGATGTGGACATGGAAGTACATGCCGACATCAACACCAATCCTCAGTTCAAAAGTAATGAAGCCCTGCGCGAAGCCATGGGCTACATTCTGGGCATGGGCTTCGCCTTCAAGGCAAAACCCGATGCGTTCGCCAGCAGCTGCTGTGCAGACAAAGTGGTGAATTAATTTGTCTTATTTATAGTTCCTTCTGCTTAGTAATAGAAGAGTAAAAACACTCTTCCCCCTACTTTTTGCTGCGCCTTTCCGTCTATTATAGATAAATAATCTTTAAATTTACTACGCGCGCATGCCAACATTTTCTGAATATGAAATATTGCTACTTCTTATACTGTTTACTGCTTGTTTCCGTTTTTGCCAGGGCCCAAAATACACCTATTGAATTTGTCGAAAATAAAGGCCAGTGGGAGGGTCCGTTTCAATATAAGGCATTGACCGGTAAAGGGGATGTGTTTCTTCAAAAAGACGGATTCACATACCTATTAGGCGCATCTTCCAATAATGACCAGCTTTCTGCATACCATCATGGCATTATATATCAGCCATTTGTGCTAAAGTACCATGCATACAAGGTGAGTTTTGTCGGAGCAAATAATAACACAGTCATTGAAGGCAGCAAGCCTCTTAGCTGGTATTATAACTATTATCTGGGCAACGATTCTTCTAAATGGAGATCGGGCATTCACCCGTACTTGGTTTTAAACTACCCGCAGTTATATAAGGGCATCGACATGCACGTCTCCTCTCAAACAGGCAACCTAAAATATGAATTCATAGTACAGCCAGGGGCTGATGTATCGCAGATACGGATGAAGATAGATGGAGCGGATGGACTGAAATTGAAAAAGGGCACTTTAGTCATATCTACTTCTGTTGGCGACATGCAGGAATTGAAACCTTATGTTTACCAATACATCAATAATGAACGCAAAGAAATTGCCTGCAACTACTCATTGAAAAAGAATGAGCTGACATTCGACTTCCCGGATGGCTATGACGCAGGCCAGCCATTGATCATAGATCCTACCGTTGTTTTTTGTACCTTCTCCGGTTCTACAGCCGACAACTGGGGCTTTACTGCAACTTACGATAAGCAAGGTAACTTTTATGGAGGCGGCCTGGTAAATGGGAATGGTTTCCCGGCAAACACCGGCGCTTTTCAAACGACCTTTGCCGGTGGCTCCTCACTCGTGGGCAGTAAATTTCCCTGCGACATTGGCATTATAAAGTTTAATGCCACGGGCACTACTAAAATCTTTGCGACCTATATTGGCGGGTCAAGCAATGAACAGCCGCATAGCTTAATAGTAGACACCGGCAACAACCTCATTTTAGCAGGCCGCAGCTACTCTACTGACTATCCCACTACCACTACTGCTTATGATCGCACACAAAATGGACTTGCCGATTTAGTTGTGACAAAGCTTAATTCAACTGGCACCTCCCTGTTAGCTTCTACCTATATAGGCGGAGATAGCGATGATGTAGTCAACTTTAATGCCGATGAATATACTTTTGGCAACCTGAAGCATAACTATGGTGACGATGCTCGTAGCGAAGTGCAGGTCGACAATGCCGGCAACGTGTATGTAGCCGCCTGTACACGTTCTGATAATTTTCCGGTTACATCTTCTGCCTATCAAAGCACACTGGCAGGTACACAGGATGCTGTTGTCTTCAAATTGAACAGCACACTTAGCTCACTTACATGGAGCACTTATCTCGGCGGCAGTGATGATGATGCAGCATACGTACTGGCATTCGATACTAACCAATCTCATATATACGTAGCAGGCGGTACACAAAGCACCAACTTCCCTTTCACTTCAGGTACCTTTCACAGCACTTACCAGAGCGGCTCTGCAGATGGCTTCATAACTAAGTTCCAGAATGGCGGTACCTATTCGCTGCAAAAATCAACCTTCATAGGCACCTATGCTTATGATCAGTGTTATGGCATTCAGGTAGATCTGGACAATCGTGTATATGCCATGGGGCAAACGCTGGGTGGCAAAACTTTTCCGGTTACCTCCGGTGTTTATTCCAATCCCTATTCCAGCCAGTTTATTATCAAGCTCGATAGTAATTTAAGCACTGATATTTACTCCACTGTCTTCGGTTCTGGCGACTCAACCGGCACTAATATCTCTCCTGTTGCTTTTCTTGTCGACACTTGCCAAAACGTCTACATATCAGGCTGGGGTGGCAATTTAGGCTTCTCCCTGCCAGGCAGAATAACAGTATCTGGCATGCCTATTACCAGCTCTACTGCTATTAAGACTACTACCGATGGTTATGATTTCTACTTCATTGTCTTGAGTAAAGACGCCTCCTCTTTGCTATACGGTTCCTACTTTGGAAGAAACAGCACAGACGCCTGGAAGGGTGAGCACGTAGATGGTGGCACCAGCAGGTTCGATAAGAACGGTATTATCTATCAGGCTATCTGCGGCGGCTGCGAGGGCTCAACCACTACATATGTTGCCTTTCCTACCACTAAAGGGGCCTATGCTGAGGTGGACGGGAGCAGCAATTGCAATCTTGCTGCGCTTAAGATTGAATTCGATCTGGGCGCCGTAATAGCTAAGGCCTCAGCCTCGCCTAATGCCAAAGGCTGCTCGCCATTTACCGTACACTTTAACGATAGCTCTGCCAATGCTACTTCATACACCTGGGATTTTGGCGACGGAGGAACAGACACCGCAAAAACACCGGTACATACATTCTACGGTGGTGGCGTATATAACGTGCGGCTGGTTGTTTATAATCCCAAAGCTTGTAAAGAATTAGACACCGCGTACCTTACCATTACTGTAGATACAAACTTCGAACATCCTGCGTTCTCATATACAGTAGTAGACAGTTGCAATCCTTACACAGTTGCTTTTACTAACAACTCTGTTTATAGCTCTACACCTGGTTCATCCACATTCACCAGGTTCACCTGGCTTTTTGGAGATGGCACTTCGTACAGCGGCACTAATCCCTCTACACATAATTATCCTGGCCCTGGTGCCTATACTGTTTCTCTCGTTATGATAGACTCCACTGCCTGCAATTCGCCAGACACAATCAGCTCCGTTGTACACATCAATAATATTATTGTTACAGCCGGACTTAACGGACCTGATTCTGTATGCCTGGGATCCAGTGCGAATTTTACGGATGCTTCTCAAAATGGCACTAGTTATTCATGGAGCTTTGGAGATGGGGCTACAGCAAGCTCATCACCTGCTAGTCATATCTATGACTCTGCCGGCACATATACAGTTATCTATATAGTCAGCAATCCTTCGTCCTGCAATGGCGCAGATACTGTGATTAAAACAATTAAAGTGATGACTCCACCTGTAGCAGATTTCACTTATAGTCCGCTCACACCCGAAACAAATGTACCTACATCATTTACTAATCTTTCAGTAAACGCTACCTCCTATCTCTGGGACTTTGGTGATGCTACCACAACAACTGATGTAAACCCGTCGCATTTCTATAAGCGCACGGGCGATTATAAAGTATGTCTTACAGCAAAGAATGCATCCAAGTGCCCTGCAACTGCCTGCAAAATAGTATCTGCCGATGTACGTCCGCTGGCAGATCTGCCTACTGCATTCAGCCCTAATGGTGACGGCAAGAATGATATGCTGTTCGTGCGTGGCGCCGCCATACAAACAATGGACGTAAAGGT
>JBQCEX010000473.1:0-3378 GCA_051959855.1 Flavipsychrobacter sp.
AACTATGCTTTCGCAGGCATCTTCTTCAGCGCCAGTATACTAAAATCAGTATCCTCCTTTACAATAGTATTGCTCAAATGCCCAAGGCCAGTTATGTCCATCTCCACCACATCGCCCGGCTGCAGCCACTGTTCTTTGTAGTTAGCATCATTCAGCTTACCCGTACCGTTCAGCTCCAGGAAGCAACCCGTGCCCACCGTACCGCTGCCTATCACATCGCCCGGCAGTATATCAGCACCGTATGCACAGCGTTCTATTATCTCTGCAAAGGTCCAGTCCATATCACCCATATTGCCCTCGCTCACCTGCACACCATTCACCTTGCAGGTCATCTTCAGGTTGTAGCTATTGCCTACGTGGCCCTCCTTCGCAGGTATCTTGTATGGCTCCAGCTCATCAGGCGTCACCAGCATCGGGCCTATCACAGTGCTGAAATCCTTACCCTTCGCAGGGCCCAGGTTCAGCAGCATCTCCTCCATCTGCAGGCGGCGCGCGCTCATGTCATTCATTATCATGTAGCCGCCTATATATTCGTCCGCCTCCGCAGCAGTTATGTTACGGCCCTTCTTGCACAGCACCACCGCAGCCTCCAGCTCAAAGTCCAGCTTCTCAAAGTGGTCCGGCATACAGCGTATCTCGCCCGGTCCCTGTATCGCGTTATGATTAGTAAAGTAGAAGATAGGATACTGGTCAAACTCAGGTATCATGTCCACCTTGCGATTACGGCGCGCCGCCGCCACGTGTTGACGAAACGCATAACCATCCCTGCAGCTTGTAGGCTGTGGCACCGGCGCCAGTATAGTAGCATTCTTATACGGCAAGCCCTGTGCATTCACATTCTTGCCGCTCTTCACATCCGCCTCAGCGCTGCGCATCAGTTCTATAGCATTCTCCCAGTTATCCAGCAGGTCCTTCATAGTTCCCGGCAGCCGTGTATCCACATCCTGCGTATCATACAGATTATCATTAATAAGGAAAGCAAGCTGCTCCCTGCCCTGGCTGCTATAAGTAACTAATTTCATGACTTAGATTTGAAAGGGCAAAAATAGGGGATAACAATTAAAGGGCACAGAAAGTTATAGCATTACAGTTGTTTAGAGAACAATGAAGCAATTCTCTATTTCGGAATAGAGTTGGATGGCATTTTATTTTGCAACTCACCAATAGCCTTTATCATTTTGGAGAAATTATCGAAAGCGCCAATTTTTGATGTTGAAATAATTTCATATACCCCAGTACTGGAATCGAATGTATATAATGAATATAAACAGATAGGAATTTGATAATTGTTATTGAATCGCTTGTCCGGCGAACCATTTTTGTTTAAAAATCGCCACGTATAGTCAACTATCTTAGCATCCGTTGCAACTCCGTCAGTTTCTATAAATTGAGTAACCTCAGATTTTACATTCAAATGTTTGTAAAACACAGCAGCAAACTGATTGTCTCTTTTAAAAATCATCCTTTCGGGGAAAAAATATAGATCACTATTTTTTAATCGAATATTTGGTATTTGAACGTTGGATTTAAAAAATTTCAATGGTCGACTATTTAATGAAATATTATTCACGCTAATCCTGTTAATTAATCTACTCGCACCAGACGTATATTTATAATCCATAGTTCTTTGTGAATGTAAATATTGCCATACCCTTGATGAGGCATTTAATTCGCTAAAAAACTCGATGAATTTTTCATATACAGCTTTTACTTTATCATCAATCTCATAGTTAATTTCAACACTTAATCTTTTTTTATCCTGCCGGTAAAGAAATACCCATAAAAAGGGAATGATTAAACAAGATACAATTAGAATAACTGAATATATTTCGGGGTGTGATGTATTAATACTTTCATATATCATAAATAAAGAAAACATTACTGTAGGGAATATACCAAACCAGTTTAGATAAGAAATTAAATTTGACTTATTTGATAGTTCTTCTATGAACTCCTTTGAATCGGCATCCGTTAATTGTGTTATTGGTGCAGAAGTAATAGAGTGCTGAGGAATTGTCTCATAAATAACTTCATTGAACGCATGCAAATTTTTATTGGAATTATGCTGGGAATTATTTTGACCCGATTTTCTTTTATAATAAATTCCATTTGCTCCAAAAGTAACATAAGTACCTTTCGGACCTGAGTTTATTCTTGCTCCCTTTACTCCAAAAGAGTAGCTTATCCCCGACCTAGAAAAGTTTATTCTAAATAGGCCGATTTTTTTAGAACTACGGAATGTCCAGCCCATTCGTTAGCTTCTTAAGCGTTGCATTACGCAACGTACAAAAGGTTCACGTTGTCTATCTGTTGTATAAGTACAACAATATTCTATTGCAGTGCGGATTTGCGCTCTGGAATAATTTGGGTAAATCCGACTAATTTTATTAATCAAATATTCTTTTTCCCATTCTTCTGTGCATGAGAACTTATTGCGATCTCTGCCATCTTTGATTTTTCGGTCATCATATTCTGACCATGGCTCATTTAAAATTGCATGTGGCATAGAATAATTATTATATTAAACAAACATATAACTATTTTAAATTAATTACAACGTGAAAAGTATTCTCGCCAACCGTTATTAATACTCTTTAAAATTTAAATAATTTTTATATTGCTTTCAATACCTCGCTGTTCCGGATTTGCAATCCGGAACCCAACTGCCCGGGGATTTGCAATCCCCGAAACTAAGAATATAAACAAGCAATGATAAGCGCCCTACAGCCCAGCCCATGATCGTGCCTTAATTTTTGCCGGAGACACGACAGAAGAACGAAAGATAGAAGCAACAAAGCCCTTACGCATACTAACGCTCAATAGCTCCCCAACAGCAGCAATAATTTCAGCGCATGTCGCCGATAAGCGAACTGCGCAACCGGCGTAGAGCTATGTTTTGGCATGCGGATGCAGTTTGCCAAAACTCGCCTTTTTCTTTGCTACTTTCATTTTTGGCGAGACAAAAAGAAAGTAGACTCACGCTGAGGAGGTAATAAAGGAATACAATAACAATTGAAATCACATTGCCGCATTCATCCACATTGTCGCATTGCATCAAATTGTGGACATCTTTATTTGGAAACGCCTTGTTAGTAATAGTATCTTACACTGTTCGTTTTACATGCTAAAATGAACACGCTCTTTGACATACTGTAAACCCTGATCTGTACCACCGGAAATTTTCCACCCACCGGAAATTTTTGCTGCCTACCCCTGCAGGCAATCATATTACAATTTCCGCCACCGGAAAAAACCGGAAATTCCCGGAAATCTCCCATGCCTAAAAAATGTGACATTTTGCGACATTCTGGTAGATTTTTAAAAAAATAATAAGCCCGCCGGTAGCGGGCTGCACCAATAAAATGTCCCAAAAGGTTT
>JBQCEX010000474.1:0-5161 GCA_051959855.1 Flavipsychrobacter sp.
AAAGGATCTTATAAGACGCAGCATCGTATATCCACATGGGTATGGGACTTTCCTCAAACAGACGCCTGTAATCTGCCTGGGCACTATCGTAGAAAAGTTTTTTTCTCAAGGCTTAGTGTTATAGGACTCTCTTTGGCGCTAAATGTCGATGAAATTGCAGTACAAATCAACGATAAAGAGGTCATTAACAAGCCATTAAGATATGGCAGACATTATACTTATTTCGAAATTGTAATCTTTCTTACAGTTGGTATGTTATTGACTAAAACCCTGAGCATATAAATACCCGCGGGATAACAATTGAGATCAAGCTTATATCTGGCAGCTGAGGACTGCTGTGCATCAAAATGATACAAACGCGCGCCGACGGTATTATACAGTTCAATACTGATGGTTGCATTGCCTGTGTGATCGACATTTATGTAAGCAACATCGCTTGCAGGATTAGGATATACTTTTATATCGCCAGACTGCAGAGTAACGGATGCGACAGCTGTGGGGGGGCATGCAGATACGCCACTTAGGGATTTAACGTTGGAACCTGTGGGATAGAGTCTAGAGCCTAAAGGTATGCTGCCTGATGTGTTGTAACCCCAATCGAAAGACAGCTTGCTGTACACAGCGTAGTCTGATATTTCCTGACCGCTGCTATTAGGCGTAGTACAAGCAGGATGTTCGGTAACACCACCCGACAGTATGCCAATTTCGCTGCCAGAGCTATTAAAGAGCCCGGAGCCTGAGGAACCTTCCTCTGTGCCACCCGTTAGCCAGTACAACGCCCAATGCGTATTAGTGCCCCCACCATTAAAATTACCATTAGGATCAATAATCGATGCTGTGGAAACTTTTTTGACATCACCATTAGGGTGATGAAAGCTGATGAAGGTGCCTGTTAAGGCAGTTGTGGCATCTGATCGGTCCCAGCCGGCCAGGTATGCATTATAAGAAGCCGGCGGGCGCGAACTGAGCTGAACGATCAAATAATCGGCAGCTAGCTTATTGCTGGCACTATCATAAGAGGCACGAGCCTTGAAGGTAGCACCGGTAATGCTTTGTGAGGAGGATGGCTGTGCGCCGCTATAGCTGCAGGTAGGCGTTTGATAGTTGAAGTAGAATATCCAATTAGCAAACGTTGCGTTAGCGGTTTGATTGGTAGGCTCTACGTGAGAGGCTGTAAGCACCAGTGGGGCGCAATCGCCCGAAGTATTGTTGACCATGACACCTGTGGCAGCATACACATAACGCGGATGTGCAACCGGATACAGGTATTCTATATGAACAGTAGCATTCTTTTGGTTGGTAAAACCTGATGCGCAGGCTGCATTTACCTCGCAGGGGGAAGATGAATCATAAGGCATGAGCACAGCGTTTGTTTTTAAATTGCTGCCGGATGTTGCGGCATATTGATTGAGGTAGCTTGTTGCCTTATCAAATGCAGCAATATTGTTGATGTGAAACCTGATATTGTTAACATCAGTATTTTGAGGGATATCCATTTCCAGGATGAGGATGTCGCCTTGTACCTTTTCGGTTGCCCAAGCCGCTTCTGCATTATTGCGTGATGTATAGGCGCCTAGCACTTGCTTTCCCGTGGCATTAGTAATAAAATACTTAACTCCTTCCGGCAAACTGAACTGGTCATAATAAAGGCCCAGGGCGCGGCTGCCAGGAATTGATATTTTTAGTTGCCATACCTTCAGACCATCAGGCATAGTAGTTATTGTGCCGGCATTTTTGAAGTCTATGTCTGCATTTGCAAGCATTGCAATACGAAGCAGACCATTATGAGTGGCATCATTCATACTATCCTGTATAGCAGCCGCCCGGGGGTCGGGAGCCTGAAAAGACAGTTGCGGTATGGTCTGGGAAGACAATGTGTGTCCAGCATAAGACTGGGACATACTAAGAGGCAGACCGCCTTCGCTAATTTGTGCTTTACTAATACTTAATCCTACACTTAACAGGAAGCCAGCGCAAAGTACCAATCGTTTCATATGCAAATGTTATAAAATGCTTTATGAATAACAAGCATACAAATATTGCACCAAGGATAAAGAAGATGATAAATGATTATCTCATTGGCATTATCCTTTTGCAAAAAACAAGAAATAAACGTTATGGCAAGGCCAACACCGAAGAGGAACCGCAGCAAAAAAAGCACAAAGAAATGGTCGGGAAGGGTGACCGAGACCAGCGATGCACTGGACCTGCAAAAAGGAGTTTTTACTTATGACGACCCTGCAAAAATAGCGCGGTCGCTAAAAAGATCGGCTATGAAAAGCAGGAGAAAGAAAGGCACGCCTTACCAGTCAGCTATGTCAATGCTGAATTTTTATATCAACAGGGCCGGGCACAACCTGCCAGAAAAGCAAAAAGAAGTACTGGAAAATGCCAAAGAAGAGCTACGCAAGGTCTTTGGCAAAGAGAAGGAGCAATAATAACGCCTTGAATACTGCCTGTATATCAATTAGTTGCAGAGATAATAAGGTTTCAATTTTATTACCGAACATATTATTGTATCTTTGCACAGATAACGGCAACCATCCCTGCTCTTTCTGATCTGTATAGTATTTACTTT
Source organism: Flavipsychrobacter sp. (assembly GCA_051959855.1). Classification (GTDB taxonomy): domain Bacteria; phylum Bacteroidota; class Bacteroidia; order Chitinophagales; family Chitinophagaceae; genus SZAS-30. The sequence continues at coordinate 2,579 of JBQCEX010000474.1, forward strand.
CTCTTCAGTTCCCGCTACAGTAGCCATTTTTATTACAAAAAACTAACATTATGAACATTTTTGTTGGGAATTTAGCTGCGCATACTTCAGAAGCACAAGTAAACGAACTTTTCAAACAGTTTGGTGAAGTAAACGCAGTAAGAATAGTAACAGACCGGAATAAAGGGTTGTCACATGGGTTTGGGTTTGTAGAAATGCAAAATGAGACTGATGGTATAACTGCCATTAAAAAGCTGAACAATACAAAATTTCAAAATCATAAATTAGAGGTAAGCGAAGCGATGGAATAAATCGCAGGCTATTCAATTATTTTAAAACAACCAATAAGTATAAATGGGCGAAACATCCGCAAAAAAAGAAAAAGAGAAAAAAAGAGCTAAAGAAAAACAGGACAAGGCGCAAAAAATGAAAGAGCGCAAGGCTAACAATAGCAAGGGAAAAAGCCTGGAAGAAATGATGGTGTACCTGGACGAAAACGGGAACCTTTCTTCTACACCGCCTGACCCAAAAAAGAAGATAGAGATAAATGCTGAAGACATATCGCTAGCTGTGTCAAGGCCCCACGAACCAGAAGAAACGGAAAGAAAGGGGAAAATCACTTACTTCAATGCAGCAAAAGGATATGGCTTTATAACTGACAGCAAAAGCAAGGAGAATGTCTTTGTGCATGTCAACCAGTTATCCCAAACCATAAAGGAAAATGATACGGTGACCTTTGAGACCGAACGGACTGCGAAAGGACTAAGTGCCATAAACGTAAAGAAAATATAAGACCTTGTATAAAGTAAAAAGCCACTAAACAGTGGCTTTTGCTCTATTCGACCCTACTGCTCATTTTAGCTGAGCAACCAACGTTTCTTTATCTATATCTCCGGAATGAGACCATGTAAGCTTTTTATTTCTATACACCTGCAAGTAAGGCAGCGCATCTATTTTTAAGGCCCGGCATAGTTGAGCGTTATCGTCTGCATTGATCCGGACAACCGTAACCTTATCAGATTGATTAGCTGAGATTTCATCTAACCAGGGTTTCATCTTTTTGCAGGGTGCACACCAATCTGCATAAAAATCTATTAAGACCAATTTACCTGTATTCAAAAGCTTCTCAAATTGCTGTTGGGTCATGCCGGTTGATGCCGTATTACCATCCATAGTTTCTGGTAAACCGGCTGCGCGCCACTTCATAAAGCCACCTTTCATTTCGTATACCTGCTTAAAGCCTCTATCCCTCATTATTTCAGCTGCCATAGCACTACGGCCACCGCTGAGACAATAGACGAAAACCGGTTTAGATTTATCAAGCGTAGCAATCTGCTGTTCAAAGGAGCTGCCATTCCAGTCGTAGTTCAAGGCATTCTTTATATGACCTTTTTCATATTCTTCAGGCGTTCTCACGTCAACGATGTTTGCATCGGGAATAGCTTTCATCTTGTCAGCAAACTCGGTAGCCGTAAGGCTTGTTTTCTTTTCCTGGGCATTGCTGCAACTATTACAGGAAATAGCAAAAGCCATGAGCAACAATAATAGGATCCTTTTCATTTTATTTACGCTTGTCTTTTATCTGATTTTACTTTGCAGGCTGGACCAGCCGCCACCGTTATGCACCTCCGTAAACCCTTTTGACAAAAGCATACTGCGAGCTGAAGTGCTACGCATGCCTGAGGCACAGCATGTGATGATAGGCGTATCCTTCTTCAATTTTGAAGTGTTATTGCCTAATACCTGCAATGGAATATTCACAGAGCCCTTGATATGCCCACCCTGGTATTCGCCTGCAGTGCGAACATCCAATATAACCGCTCCGTTTTGTACCAGTTGTTTAAAATCTGCCTTCGGCGTGCTGCCGAACAATTTCTTCAATAAACCAATCATTATCTCAGTTTTTAGTTATTCATTACATAATTGACATCCAGCCAGCTGCCACCATTTTCACATTGAATGCCGTGTGACTGCAGGAACATGGTTGCCTGGCGGCTGCGGTTGCCACTGGCACAGCATAATACGATTGGCTGTGCAATTTGTTTTACCTCCTCAATACGATAAGGAAGCTCGTTTAAAGGAATGTTAATGCTGCCTGCTACATTGCCACCCATAAATTCCTCAGGTGTTCTAACATCGATAACTGTTTTGTTAGCCATATTTGGTACAATTGTGTTGTTTACTACTTTTTCTTTGCCAAATCTTTTGCCGAACTGAAAGAGCTGAACAGCAAGCCGCCCATTAAGGCCCCATAGGCGGTGCTATTGAGCGGCCTGGATGTAATGGGGCAAGTACCACTGGCACAACCAACAAAGTGATAGTAAGCATAGCCGGCAATAGCACCCAATACAACCCCTAAAATGGTAAGCTTGTATTTCAGTAAAGCTTTCATTGTTCGCAACTTTAAGATTGACTGAACAAAAATAGTAGGGTGCAAAAATGTAGTCAGGTACAAATGTTACAAAGGACGAAAATCACTTTTCAGCATGAAAAAGAATCTCCAAAATCTCATTTATAATAGATATAGCTGCAAAAAGAATGGCCCAGCGGTAAAGACCGATATGATATAGTAAAAATGCAGTGCCCAGAAATAGCATCAACTTA
>JBQCEX010000475.1:0-10732 GCA_051959855.1 Flavipsychrobacter sp.
ATATCTTGATTTTGGTGGTGCTGCGCCTGGTAATGACAGTAGCTTATTCCAGTGGGATTTTGACAACGGTACCCTTGTAAGTGGTGATCCGACCGGTAAAAGCAAAGGGCCATATGTGGTGAGATGGGATACTGCCGGCAGCAAACATATAGTGCTGATATCAAAAAACCTGCGTTGCGTTTCTAAAGCTATAGATACCTTACCCGTATTCTTTGCCCCACAAGTAGCCTTCTCTATGCCGAAGGATATATGTATCAATGATACAGTGACACTGCGTGTAGCTGATTATAGCCTTACCAATGCCAACAAGTTCATGTGGAACTATGGCGGCGGCATGGAAACCATTGACAGCACTACCCGCAGCGGTGTGGACTATGTGACCTTTAACAGCACGGGCACCAAGATACTGACGCTGGCCATAGCATATCCGCAGTGTATCAGGGCACCATTTGCCGATACGGTGCAGGTGCACCCGTACGCTAACGCCCATGCAACAGCCAGCAGAACAGATATATGTGCCGGTGATACCGTGGTGTTTGTAGCTGATACTTTCAGCAAGTATAAATACAGCTGGAGCCCGAGACAATACTTTAAAGGCCAGGGCAGCTATACCAGCAGCACAGGCATAGCCGAGGTGCTGAACACCGGCAATATATACCTGACCGTAAGAGACCAGTATAACTGTATAGGCAGGGATAGTGTGATGATCAACACCCAGCCATGCTGCGATGTATTCCTGCCCAATGCGTTTACACCCAACGGGGACGGCAGAAATGATGTCTTTAAGATAGTAACGGTAGGACACCACCCGCTGAAGGTGTTTGAGATAGTGAACAGGTATGGGCAGGTAGTGTTCCGCAGCAATGTGGAAACTGAAGGCTGGGATGGTAAAGTGCATGGTGTGCCACAGGATGCCGGAACTTATTTCTACTACATCAACTATACCTGCAATGGTAAAACCATAGAAAAGAAAGGAGATGTGATACTGGTAAAATAACTAAGAAATAGAATTATATGCCCCAACAGTCAAACTGTTGGGGCTTTTTTTTGGCGAATCAGTTAAGTAACTCTTTCCTGACGGCCTGATTATTTTATAAATGTTGCATATTCATTTTTTACCCAGGTTGCAATAGGCATAATCACGAAAGCTGAATATTAAAAATTACATGCAGAAATGGAAAAAGAATGTCTCGCGGGTCAAACCGCAATTGTTACAGGCAGTAGTTCGGGCATAGGTTATGCAATTGCTGTGGCTATGGCAAAAGTTGGAGCCAATATTGTAGTTAATTATCATAGTGATGAAAAAGGCGCTGCAAATGCAGTGGCAGATATAGAACAAGCAGGTAGTAAGGCAATATCTGTACAGGCGGATGTAGGAAAGGAGGAGGACGTACTTAGATTATTTGACGAAGCCAGGAAGCAGTTCGGTACCATTGACATATTAGTAAATAACGCGGGAATACAAAAAGACGCTGCCTTCATTGACATGACACTAGCTGAATGGCGCAGAGTAATGGACACGAACCTTACCGGACAATTCCTTTGTGCCAGGGAGGCTGCAAAAGAGTTTATTAAACATCCCGCTAAACCGAATGTAAGAGCATCCGGCAATATAATTTTTATCAGTTCAGTTCATGATATTATTCCCTGGGCCGGACATGCAAATTATACCGCAGCTAAAGGTGGTGAAACTATGCTGATGAAAACATTGGCACAGGAGTTAGCTCCTAAGCGAATACGTGTGAACAGCATAGCGCCTGGGGCAATAAAAACAGACATTAATAAAGATGTTTGGTCTGATCCGGTGCAGCGCAAAACTTTAATGGAAATGATTCCTTATCAGCGTATAGGGGAACCTGAAGATGTAGCCAGGGTTGCAGTGTGGTTGGCATCAGATGATGCGGACTATATTACTGGTACAGTTATCTACGTTGATGGTGGTATGACTCTATATCCTTCATTTGCACATGGTGGCTAATTATTGCTTTGCACAAATTTAACTTGCGTTTTACTTCTTGATTTACAATAAGTAATAGCCAATGGGTTAAGTTTTTGCATTTTATTTTAAATAATGCTCAATTGATGGTCTGATATTTATTGATTCCTTTCTGTATCGTCCAAATTTTATAATACTTCTTTAAATATATTTCATATGAGCAAGTCAGTTGCTGAATTCACTATTGACAGATTGCGCGAATGGGGTGTCAATCGTATTTATGGCTATCCCGGAGATGGCATAAATGGCTTAATGGGGGCACTACGGAAAACGGATGGGAAAATGGATTTTATACAAGTAAGACATGAGGAAATGGCTGCCTTTATGGCCTGTGCACATGCAAAGTTCACCGGAGAGGTAGGCGTTTGTATGGCCACCTCGGGACCTGGTGCCATTCACCTGTTAAACGGTTTATACGATGCAAAGTTGGACCATCAGCCGGTTGTTGCAATTGTTGGGCAGCAAGCACGTGCCGCAATGGGGGGCAATTACCAACAGGAGGTAGATCTAATCAGCTTATTTAAGGATGTGGCAAGCGAGTTTGTAGAGATGGCAACAGAGTCATCTCAAATCAGGCATTTGGTAGATAGAGCAATGCGTATAGCAATGGCTGAGCGTACAGTAACCTGCATTATCATTCCAAATGACTTGCAGGAATTACCCTATTCCGAACCAGCCCGTGCTCACGGTACAGTGCACTCAAGTGTTGGTTATTCCACACCAAGAATTATTCCGTATAAAAGTGATTTGCAACGTGCTGCTGATATATTGAATGCAGGTGAAAAGGTTGCAATACTAGTGGGCGCAGGCGCATTACATGCTGCCAATGAGGTAATGGAAGTTGCAGAATTGCTGGGTGCAGGGGTCGCAAAAGCATTGTTAGGTAAAGCTGTGTTGCCGGATGACCTGCCTTATGTAACAGGTTCAATTGGGCTGTTGGGGACTGAGGCCAGCGATAATATGATGAAGGAATGCGACACCCTTTTCATGATCGGCTCAAGCTTTCCTTATTCGGAATTTCTTCCAAAAGAAGGCCAGGCGAAGGGTGTGCAAATAGATCTTGATGGCAGAATGCTAGGCATCCGTTACCCAATGGATGTGCATTTACAAGGTGATAGTGCTGATACGTTGCGTGAGCTGATTCCTTTGTTAAAGCGAAAAGAGAATAGAAGCTGGCGACAAAAGATAGAAGCAGATGTTGAGAAGTGGTGGCGAATAGTAGAGGCAAGAACACATGTTACCGCTAATCCTATAAATCCACAATTACTATTCTCTGAACTGTCAAAGCGCTTGCCAGACAATTGTATACTTTCCGCTGACTCAGGCTCTACTGCAGCATGGTTTGCACAAAATATAAAGATCAGGAAAGGTATGAAGGCAAGCTTATCGGGCAACCTCGCTACTATGTGTCCGGCCGTACCTTATACAATTGCTGCAAAATTTGCTTATCCAGACAGGGTTCCTATTGCATTAATTGGCGATGGCGCATTCCAGATGGCGGGTATTAATGAAATGATCACCATATCAAAATATTGGAAACGCTGGTCTGATCCCCGGCTGATAGTAATGGTATTAAATAACAGGGATCTGAACATGGTGACCTGGGAACAACGCGTAATGATGGGTGATCCTAAATATGATGCTTCGCAAGATTTGCCGGAATTTAAGTATGCAGAATATGCCAAGCTTCTGGGCCTGGAAGGCATACGTGTGGAAAGGCCGGAAGATATACCCGCCGCACTAGACAGAGCCATGGCTGCGCAAATGCCTGTAATAATAGATGCAGTAACAGACCCGAATGTGCCTATGTTACCGCCGCATGTAACATTGAAGCAGGCAAAAGCCTTTGCAACTTCGATGGTAGAAGGCGATAGCAATGCATGGGACGTTATTAAAGAAACATATAAAGAAGTAGTGGAAGGCCTCTTCCCAGATCATAAATGAACTATAATACCAGATCGGTGATAAAAGATATTGCATTGGTCGACACCCTGCAGGTGTCGGCCTATACAATACCTACTACTTTACCCGAATCTGATGGCACTATTAAGTGGAACAGCACGACACTTGTTTTAGTAGAGATTGAGGCTGCTGGTAAAAAAGGTATTGGTTACACCTACGCATCCTCATCAGCAGCGCATTATATAAAAAATACTTTGGCTAGCATAGTAATAGGCAGGGACGTTATGAATATTCCTGCAATTACCGGTTACCTCATTCAGGAGGTAAGGAACAACGGCGCTGTTGGTATTGCAATGATGGCAGTATCAGCAATAGATAATGCCCTTTGGGACCTTAAGGCTAAAATACTTGAATTACCACTTTGCACATTACTAGGCCAGGTAAAATCTTCTATGCTTCTTTATGGTAGCGGTGGTTTTACATCTTATTCCGACCTGCAGTTAAAGAGTCAATTTGAAAGCTGGGCTGCTGAAGGGATAAAGTATATGAAGATGAAGATAGGTAGAGATGCCGGGATGGACCCGCATCGGGTGGCTTATGCGAAAGAAGTGATTGGTGATAATATACAATTGTTTGTAGATGCAAACGGCGCTTATACAGTAAAGCAAGCCTTGCAAATGGCTGAGGTATTTACTGCACAACACGTTTCGTGGTTTGAAGAACCTGTTACATCTGATAATCTTAAAGGATTGCATTTTATTCGCGAACACGCCCCGGCAATGATGAACATCAGTGCAGGGGAATATGGATACACATTGCAGTATTTTGAAGCAATGCTAAGTGCAGGTGCTGTAGATGTATTGCAGGCTGATGCCACACGATGTGGTGGTATTACCAATTTCCTCAAAGCCGGTTACCTGGCAGAAGCTTATCAGCTTCCATTTTCTTCTCACTGCGCGCCCTCATTGCATTTGCATGCTGCGCTGGCCCTTCCTGCATTTTATATAGCTGAGTATTTCTATGATCATGCACGCATTGAACAACTGTTATTTGATGGTGTAGCGTCAGTAATAGACGGAACATTAGCGCCGGATTATAGCAGGCCCGGCCTAGGATTAGACTTTAAACATACAGATGCCCTTAAGTATAAAATATGAACATCATGAACCAGAAAACGAATGTTGCTGAAAAACCTACGGATGGACAAACGAATGTTTTACCGGAAGCGTCATTAATTCAGAAACACCAGATGGATCTGCGTTTTGTCACGCCACAATCTGTAGGTGTAGATGCCAAAGGTCTTGAACGGGAGTTGAAGGCAATAATACAAGGTGAAGTGAGATTTGATAATGGAACCAAAGCGTTGTACTCGACAGACTCCTCTAATTACAGACAGATTCCCATAGGAGTTGTACTGCCGGTGTCTGAGGAAGATGTAGTAAATACTATAGCATTGTGTAAGAAATATCATTGTCCCGTATTGTCTCGCGGTGGCGGTACCAGCCTGGCAGGTCAGGGTTGTAATGTGGCAGTGATAATGGATATGTCTAAGTACTACAATAAAGTATTAGGTATTGATCCTGAAAAACGTCTTGTTAGTGTGCAGCCAGGTATTGTGCTGGACCATATGAAAGATGCTACTATTAAAAAGTATGACCTCACTTTCGGTCCGGACCCTTCTACTCATAATCACTGCACTATAGGTGGTATGTTAGGTAATAACTCTTGCGGTGTGCATTCTGTTATGGCTGCGTTCGAGGGATATGGAGCCCGTATGTCAGACAATATGGAATCAATGACCATTTTGACGTACGACGGTATTAAAATGAAAGTAGGTGCCACGTCAGATGAAGAGTACGACCAAATACAGCGTGAAGGCGGACGCAAGGCTGAAATTTATCGTAAGCTTCGCGACTTTCGCGATAAATATGCGAATCTTATCCGTGAGCGTTTCCCTAATATTCCGCGACGCGTATCGGGCTACAACCTTCCCGAACTTTTGCCTGAAAATGGCTTTAACGTAGCACGCGCCTTAGTGGGCTCTGAAAGCACTTTGGTTACTATACTTGAAGCTACACTTAAACTTTTACCAAATCCTAAAGCACGCACATTGGTAGTGCTGGGGTATCCTGATCTATATAGTTGTGGTAAGCATGTTATGGATGTCCTTTCATTTAAGCCTATTGGTCTTGAAGGTTTAGATGATCTTCTGATTCAATACATGAAGAAAAAAGGTTTAAATGTGGAAGACATTCCACTGCTGCCTAAAGGTAAAGCATGGCTGTTGGCAGAGTTCGGTGGCAATTCAAAGCAGGAGTCTGACAAACGGGCAAGAGAAATGATGGATAAGCTTAAGCAAGCAGAAAATCCACCTACCATGAATTTGTTTGATGATCCTAAACAGGAACATCTGCTTTGGCTGGTGCGTGAATCTGGTTTGGGCGCTACTGCATGGGTACCCGGTGAGCCTATCACGGAAGAAGGATGGGAAGACTCTGCTGTGCCACCTGAAAAGATCGGTGAGTACTTGGTAGAACTCCGTAAGCTATTTAACAAGTTTGGGTTTAATCCTTCGTTATATGGCCATTTCGGACAAGGATGTGTGCACTGCCGTGTAGGCTTTGATATGCAGAGTAAAGAGGGCTTAGAGCATTATAAAAAATTTACTGAAGAAGCGGCAAGGCTTGTTGTAAGCTTCGGTGGTTCTATATCAGGGGAACATGGCGATGGACAGTCAAAGGCGGATTTGCTCGAGATTATGTATGGAAAAGAACTTGTGAATGCTTTTCGTGAGTTTAAAGAAATATGGGACCCTGAATGGAAAATGAATCCGGGTAAGATAACAGAACCCTACGGCCAGTTAAGTAATATGCGCACAGGTGCAGACTACAATCCACCTGAACCTAAAACACATTTTCAATACCCTGATGAAGAATATAGCTTCTCACGTGCTATGCTGCGTTGCGTAGGAGTGGGGGAATGCCGCCGCTCCGAAGGTGGTACTATGTGTCCAAGCTATCGTGTGACAAAAGAAGAGAAACATTCTACACGCGGTCGTGCACGTATGCTGTTTGAAATGTTGGAAGGTGATGTAGTGAATGGCTGGAAAGATGAAAAAGTAAAAGAATCACTCGACCTCTGTCTTGCCTGTAAAGGCTGCAAAGGAGATTGCCCGGTAAACGTGGATATGGCAACATACAAGTCGGAATTTCTGTCACATTATTATAAACATAAGATGCGTCCGCGCACTGCCTACACTTTCGGGCTCATATATTGGTGGTCGCGCATAGCTTCTGTATTGCCGGGCGTAGCTAATTTCTTTACACAAGCACCAGTTATTAGTGACGTAGTGAAGTTTATCGGTGGTATAGCTCCCCAACGCAAGATGCCGGCATTTGCCAAGCAAACTTTTCGCCAATGGTTTACTGATAGAAAAAGGAATATTACGCCTACAGATAAGCCTAAGGTTATTCTTTGGGCCGATACTTTCAATAACTTCTTCCTTCCTGAAACTTTAATTGCAGGCGTTGAAGTTTTAGAAGCTGCGGGATTTGAAGTTGTAATACCCCTGCAGTCGCTCTGCTGTGGTCGTCCATTATATGACTTTGGTATGCTGAATACCGCTAAGACAATGTTGCATGAGGTGCTCCATTCTTTACGTGCGGAAATACAAGCAGGCATGCCGGTGGTAGGCCTTGAGCCAAGTTGTGTTGCAGTTTTTCGTGATGAGATGTGTAATCTATTGCCGCATGATCATGATGCACAAAGATTAAAGTCACAAACGTTCACATTGGCTGAATTTCTGGAAAAGAAGGCGCCAGATTTTAAGATACCTAAGTTAAATAAGAAAATACTATTGCATGGTCACTGTCACCATAAGGCAATTATGAAAATAAAAGATGAAGATGAGCTGCTGAAAAAAATGGAAGTGGATTATAAGCTACTGGATTCAGGATGTTGTGGCATGGCAGGTTATTTTGGATACGAGAAAGGGGAACATTACGATGTCTCTTTAAAAGTTGGGGAGCATGAACTTTTACCTGCGGTGCGAAATGCTGACAAAGAAACGCTTATTGTTACAGATGGCTTTAGTTGCCGCGAACAAATAGACCAAGAGACAGATCGTAAGGGGTTGCATATCGCACAGGTATTACAAATGGCTTTGCGCGAAGGCGCAAATGCGAAAAAAAATGAGAAATATCCGGAATGGCGCTACACAGATGAAATGAAGCTGGAAAAAAGTAAAAAGCAAAAACGTATTGAACTGGCCATAGGAGTTGGCATTGCGTTATTGGGCACGGTTATTCTAACATCGATATTTAAGAAAAAACGTAAATAACTTATCTGTCATGGAAACTAAAACTATTACCAAGCCGGTGGGTAAATTCGGAAGTGCTATTGGCAAGGGCCTTCTGGCAGGTTTGGTAGGTACCGTTGCCATTACCGCATCTCAAATGATAGAGATGAAAATTACGAAGAGAAAAGGTAGTACAGTACCTGCCGATGCAGTAACCAAGGCGCTGGACATTAAAGCAGCTACAGAGGCCGATAAAAAGAAGTTTTCTCAACAGGTACACTGGACTTATGGGACTCTTTGGGGTATAGCAAGGGGGCTACTTTCCCTGGCAGGTGTAAAGCGCTGGACGGCTACCACCGCTCATTTTGCAGCGGTGCTTGGTACCGCTATGATTATCGAGCCGCAGCTTAAGGTTGCGCCACCTTTAAAGGAGTGGAGTAAAGAAGAAATATTTAAAGACATCCTGCATCATGCGGTATATGCAATAGCTGCAGGCCTGGTATATGATGCTTTAATGAATGACTAAAGAATGGCAGCAATTAATTGCTGCCATTCTTTTAAAGTTTTTTAACGATTACTCGCGATGGCCCGCCATCGCTATCTTTTATTTTAAGTGGCAGGCAAATCATTTCATATTGGCCGGGCTCAATGTCTTTTAATATTAACCCCTCGATAATGACAATTTGTGCGCCTAAAACTATTCTATGTACTTCCGGATCGTTTTCTTTATTTCCTAGTGATAAGTAATCAATGCCTATGCAATTCACGCCTTTATCTACAAGATATTGCGAGGCTTCTGTATTTAGATATACATACTCTTCTGTAAATGGTTCATGGCTCCAGTCTCGTTCTGAATTTTTCGTACGGAAAAGTATGCTGTCACCGGCAGCTATAGCTATGTCTTTTATCTCTTCCGTAGTAATACATTTTTTTTCATTCTGTATATGCACGATATGTGCTTTGCCTATCAGCTTTTCTAAGCTAATAGAAGCTACATCATTGCCATCCTTGTAAAAATGCAAAGGTGCATCTATATGTGTGCCCACGTGGGCTGTGGTGGATATGCCGGTAACATTTGCTGGGGAATCATCCTTGCCAATTTCTTCAGCTTTATATATATGCACTGCGGGATCTGTAGGCCAGCGGACCATCCCATCAAATATGGTTGCTGATATATCGATCCATCCCGTTGCTTTGTTGCTTTGCTTTTCCATCTCGTTATATTGATCATAACACAATTCCTTAAGCTCAATATCCTTGCGTTAAGAATTATGCCAATGGAATGATTTTATGACAATTTTAGTATTACTTACTGTTGGCTAAAGCAATAATATCTTTGCCATCTATCACGTCTTTGGGAAAATCAGTATATACGATGTTGATCATTGCAAGTCCAAGTTCCCGTAAAGTGCAAAATCCATTAGGAAAAAATGCTCTTCCTATTGGAAAGAGCCAACCGATATATTTGTAAAAAGGATGGGCTTGTTTCAATCCAGACGTTGGTTTTATAAAGCCGGGCCTGAAGCCGTAAGCTCGTTTGAATGGTAATTTGCGCAAGTCATTTTCAGTTTTTCCCTTTACTCTGGCCCACCTGCTTCTGCCTTTTTCACTACTGTCTGTTCCGGCGCCCGATACGTAACAAAATATCATATCCTTATTATGTCTACTTAATACGTCCGCAACATGCATGGTAAGTGTATAAGTAACTTTATAATAATCGTCTGCCTTCATGCCTACAGATGAAACTCCGAGGCAAAAGAAACATGCATTATATCCCTTTAGCTGATCTGCTATAGGGCTAAGGTCATAGAAGTCCTGATGTATTATTTCTTTCAACTTTGGGCTATGCATATCTACGTGCCTTCGGGTCAGTACCAATACAGCTTCCACATCAGGATGCTGCAGGCACTCATGCAGCACGCCTTCGCCCACCATTCCACTTGCACCGGTTACTACCACACGCAATTTTTCTCTGGCCATGGCATATGTTTTATTAAAGATAGCTACATAATGCTGATATAGGCATTAGTTAGAGAAGCAGTTCCTTTACTTCAGTGTTAATGTGATTGAGTTTCATGTAATAGTGTTTTTTTGTGCGTGTTAATTTTGCATCGGATATCCTTTATCTATCCAGTCTGCTTTCAGGTTCTTCGATAGATTTAACAACTTTGCATTAGCAAAGTGCATTTCATTCAGCAGCCTGAATGCAGGTCTTACATTGGGGCAATGTTCGAATGGGCAACAGCCGCAATAAATCACTACTTCAGTATTTTTAGGAAGCTTGCTTAGCTTAGTCTTCAGTATCCTAAGGTTTTCTTTATCCTGTGCAGGTCCTATGTAAATCGCATTCTTAATTTTACCCGCCGGTCCAATGTCAAAAATAACTACACGGCTTCCATTGGCACTATTCAGCTTGTCTGCAAGCTCCTTAGGTTGCATTAACTGTTGTTTAGACCATGGCTCCTGCCCTGCTGCTTTTTTTACATTAAGAATTAGAGTACAGGCAATCAACAAATAAAAAAGCGTTTTAAGTTTCA
>JBQCEX010000476.1:0-3975 GCA_051959855.1 Flavipsychrobacter sp.
AATAAAGTTTTTTCATTCTGCTTACTTTTTACGGTAAATAGATCCGGGTTACTGGTTATTGTTTTGAAAAAGGAATACTGTAAACTTTATTATTGTTCGCGTCATAGACATTTACGACATACATTCCACCAGCAAGATTGCTGAGGTTAAATTGTTTATTATAGTCTGTGGATGCTTGGTCGGGTTTCCAGCTAAGCTTAGTTCTGCCTGAGGCATCAGTTACCTTAATGCTGAGTGCCATAGGGTTTGGTGTATTCAGGTTCACATTTAGTGTATTACCAACCGGTTTAGGCGTAAGGTTATAATTCACATTTATATGCTCTTCGCCTTTACTGGTCATTTTTATTACATCAAAATGTCCCCAATACCTGTTAGGATCATTTTCCGATTGTAATGCTGATTGTGCTATTACATTTTGGCCCAGGCTGGCTAATGCTAATAGTAAAAATATTTTTTTCATACTAAACGTTTTATGTACGCTCCTTAACGCCATTTCTATAGACAGCTTTTTTATGATTTTCGTTTGGCAAAATGGCTTTAAAATCAGCTTAAAATTTTAATTCCCGGTTAATCTTTCTACCATAAATTTAACTTTTTTTACGCGTTTAATAAAATTTGGATATAAAAATAGGAGGACAATGTCCTCCTATAATTCAGTTTTAAAAGCTTTATACTGTTTTAAGCCTCTGCCTTCATCATTTTCGCAAACTTCTTTCTGTCCTCTTCGTCCAGCATTATCTTACGCAAACGTATGCTTTGTGGCGTCACTTCTATGCATTCGTCCTGTTGTATGTATTCCATACATTCTTCCAGGGTCATCTGTATCTTAGGCACTATACGCACAGAGTCATCGCTACCGCTGGCACGCATGTTGGTCAGCTTTTTAGCTTCTGTTACGTTTACCACCAGGTCGCCTGGTTTTATATGCTCGCCTATTATCTGGCCGGCATACAGTTCCTGTCCCGGGTCTACGAAGAAGGCGCCGCGGTCCTGTAGCTTGTCTATTGAGTAAGCTGTAGAAGTACCACCCATTTTAGCTATCAGCACACCATTGTTACGGCCGGGTATGAAGCCTTTCCATGGCTTGTATTCGCTGAAGCGGTGCGCCATTACAGCCTCACCCGCAGTATTGGTCAGCATTTGCGAACGCAGGCCTATCAAGCCGCGTGAAGGAATATCAAATTCCAGGTGCTGCATATGGCCTTTTGTTTCCATGATGTGCATTTCACCTTTGCGCTGTGTCACCAGGTCTATCACCTTACCGCTGAATTCAGCCGGTACGTCCACCACCAGTATTTCATATGGCTCGTTCTTGCGGCCATCTATTTCCTTTGTTATTACCTGCGGCTGGCCTACGGTCAGTTCATAACCTTCGCGGCGCATAGTTTCTACCAGTACGCTCAGGTGCAGGATACCACGGCCATATACCAGGAATTTATCGGCATCATCCGTTTCTACTACACGCAGTGCCAGGTTTTTTTCCAGCTCCTTCATCAGGCGATCGCGTATGTGGCGGCTGGTAACGAACTTACCTTCCTTACCAAAGAATGGCGAGTTGTTGATGCTGAACTGCATGTTCATGGTCGGCTCGTCTATCGGTATAATAGGCAGCGCTTCAGGATTTTCTGCATCAGCTATTGTCTCACCTATCTGGAAACCGTCTATACCTACTACAGCGCATATATCGCCGGCCTGCACTTCGGTCACTTTTCTTTTGCCCATGTTCTCAAACACGTACAGTTCCTTCACGCGGCTGCGCACCTGTGTGCCATCCAGCTTGCAAAGGGTGATCGGCTGACCTTCCTTTATCACACCGCGTGTTATCTTGCCTATAGCTATACGGCCAAGGAAAGAAGAATAGTCAAGCGAGGTGATCTGTAACTGCAGGTTGCCTTCGTCCACTTTTGGTTCAGGCACTTTTTCAAGTATAGTATCCAGCAGTACAGTTATATCAGTAGTTGGCGTCAATGAGTTGTTGAACCAGCCTTGTTTTGATGAACCGTAAAGGGTAGGAAAATTCAGCTGCTCTTCAGTAGCGTCCAGCTGAAAGAACAGTTCGAATACAGCATCATGCACTTCATCAGGGCGGCAGTTAGGTTTGTCCACCTTGTTGATCACCACTATTGGGTGCAGGTTCAGGTTCAGCGCCTTCTGCAGCACGAAGCGTGTCTGTGGCATAGGTCCTTCAAAGGCATCCACCAGCAGCAGCACACCGTCAGCCATTTTCAGCACGCGTTCCACCTCACCGCCAAAGTCGGCGTGGCCCGGAGTGTCTATCACGTTTATCTTAACACCCTTGTAAGTTACGCTCACGTTCTTACTCAGGATGGTGATGCCGCGTTCGCGTTCCAGGTCGTTGCTGTCCATTATCAGCTCACCTGTTTCCTGGTTGTCGCGAAATACATTGGTAGTATGCAGAATCTTATCTACAAGCGTGGTCTTACCATGGTCAACGTGCGCAATGATCGCTATGTTACGAATATCCATAAATGTTTTTCCTGTTTCTAACTCTTCAGAATCTTACAGGAATTTGTTTAATTTACCCTTTAACAATTAACCCATCCTCGAAGGGAGTATAAGGATGGGCTTTAATTCAGGGCGCAAAGGTACGGAATTAATGCCGTATAGCCATATAATTAATAAGTTAATTGTATGAGAATTTTAAGCGCCTTTAAGCTTACCTACCGCATCACAAACACCCCACACAACACTACCATAAATATCAGCAGGTCTATCAGAAAGGCTACGCTCCACAGGTAGCCGCGGGAAATATGCTGGTTGTAGTAGTAGAAGAACTGCTTACGCTTAGCCTGGTTGATAAGGTAGCCGGCAAGAAAATCTGTAACAAACTTAAATAGCAGCAATACAGGCAGCATACTCAGTCCATATTTCCAGAATAACCAGCAACACGCCGCCGAGAACAGTATGCCCGGCAAACTTAACGACCTGTAGAAATAAAAGATAGAATTGATATGCTTGATGCGCATAACTCTTTAACGCACAATTGCCTTCTTTATTTTGGTTTGTGTCATAAAAAAATGGAGGGGCTTATATAAGCCCCTCATTAACTGTTACTTGTCGATCTTTTTATTCCCTGTGAATATTGATAGTTCTTTTCTTCTGGCGAATCTCGAAATACAGCATCCTGTTCTGGTCTATGGTCATGTCGGCCAGCTGTGAGAACTGGGTCGGCTTGAATTTATCATCAAAAGCAGCCGGGCTCAGTGTCACCGTATAGTGCCCATCCGGAATGTTAAAGAAGAATTCACCGTTTGCATCTGTCAGTGTGGAGTAGGTCACATTATCAGCAGATGTTGCCAGCACTTTAATGTTAGACGGGTCAAAGCGCAGGTTAGAGGTTGAGTCGATGATCACGTTCAGCTTACCGGCCAGTACCTTGCTCTTGCGGTAGGGTACATATATCCAGGTATTGCCATGCACTTCAAATGTCTGTATCGCTCCGTCCTTAGGCGACCAGCCTCTTACTTTGCTGCTATAGCCCAGGTCTACCTTAAAAGTTCCTTTCGCTACGTTTTCATATACCAATATCCCGGTATTGTCAGATACGAACAGGTTGCCGTTTATAGAGGCAGTCTGTCCTTCTATACCGTCCTCACCGTCATCTTTGCGGCCGTTATTATTCAGATCTTTGTACAGCACTATTTTAGCTGTATAATATTTTCTCAGGAAAACACATGGCACGTCCAGGCGCATACGGAATGTGGCGCTCATGTAATTGCTGTTGGCAGTAGCTGCTGTAGCGGCCACCGGCACACTACCCGTAAGGTGAAAATCATATTTGCCGGTTGGGCTGCTGTAAGAAAGGTTCACCAGCATATTCTGCGTTGCACCAATGTCTGATGAGTGAGAATAGTTGTACTGCGCCCTTACACCTACTTGTTCTTTAAACAGTTGTATATCCACATACGGGCTTACAAGGGTCCTGTTAAATGTTATGGGGTTTAGTATGTAGTC
>JBQCEX010000477.1:0-3427 GCA_051959855.1 Flavipsychrobacter sp.
CGGTACACGAAAATTAAAAGCAAGAGTATTTCTACCCACCTTTCTTTGAATGGTTTATAATTAAGCAGTAAAGACGTTGTCACTAAGAATATACCCATGCCTAACATAGATGCCACCTGGTTAGGGCCAAAGCCACCAGAAGCTTCGAAATTTGCACTTATTGAAAATTCAAGCTGCGAAAGTGACGGAGTGCTTATAAATAAGAATATGCTTACAGACACAAGCGGGTACATGATGAGCCTGATCATTTTATTCAGCTCAATCTTATCAAAAATAAAATTGCTGAAATACATTACGTATAGTCCAAGAGTCGCAATACCAGCCCAGTCAAAAATCAAACTTTGCATGAAGTTTTGCTTTATCATAATGATGGACGGCAGAGACAACAGGAAAATGACAAGGCCTAATTTATTAGGTTTAAATCTTCCCGTATTATTAACTCTAAATATTAAGCCTAATGGCAAAAATATTAAGGCCAAATATTTTCCTGCTTCCATAGGTACGTATGGTGCCAGTTTCAACATACGAGTGAACACCTCGATACCCAGAAAATAACATAAAAAATAGTGAATGCTTTTATTAAAATTACGTGTTGTAAGCAGTTGGATAACGGTGCTTACTAACAATATGTATATCCAAAAGCTAATACCCATGGCAAAGACACTTGCCATTATTCCCAACCCTACGTGCACTGCAAGCCAGAAATATATATTGCCTTCAGCTATTCTTTTTAACATGTTGTAAAGTTATTGTTCAATGCCGGCATCAGACATGCTAAATATGTCATTTTTTATTCGGTTGGTATAGTATTCGTAGGTAAACTTTTTGGCCATATCTACCGCGTTATTAGCTATATCGTCAAGCCGGAAATTATTTGTCAATCTATAAAGTGCTTCGCTAATGTCTTCGGAGGACTGGCTTTTTATAATAAATCCGTTCTGCTCATCTTTTATATACTGTGGTAATGCAGATATACCAGTTACCAGCGGGATACAACCGTGCGCTGCGCCTTCAGCTATTACTTTAGGAAATCCTTCGGACGCTATAGTAGGTAATATGATGAGATGACTCTTCTGATAATACTCATCTAACATTGCTCTGTTCATGTGTCCGAGCAGCATTACTTTCATAGTAGTAATATCAGCGATTCTTTTTTCTATTTCTTCTTTTAGTATGCCATTGCCTACTATGTAGAATGTTTTTATTCTATCAGGTACTAAACCTCTTTCAATGGCTTCCAGTATTTTCAAAATACCTTTATGCGGATAGGCAATGGAACCTACGAATATCATAGTAAGATCTCCATCATAGTTTTTTGCCGCTGCATTTTTTGCTGCTGCCACCCGCTCACTTTCAAACATGCACGGGTTTTCGAATGCATATACATGGTCTTTATCACCCCATGCACCATTTACGGTTACCTTAATATTATTATAATGTGCTCTCTTTAGCAGGCTGCGCTGTATTCTATATTGCATTGGCGGATCAGTCTGCACCCAATTGCCAGCGAATTTATGCCAATACTTTCGCCTTCGATCAAACAATGAATAAATTATGGCAATAAGTGCAGGGTGAGAAGGTGCCCTACTATGCACATATTTTGCTTTAGAAAGGTACTTTATAATAAAATAGATAAAAGTCGGATAATGCAGCAGGACATAGAGCTTATTAGCGAATCCGGTATACTTAAATGTAGATGCGATAGGCACTATTTTAATCTTATCATTTTGGGGCATTGCAAGCGCATGTGTACGGATTTTTGATATACTTCCCAACCAAATTATTTCATCAAATATGCTACATAGTCCCTCCATTTCCCTTACAACAGGCTCAAATGCAGAATAAGAACCGTCACTCTCTCTATATACCATGCTGTCTGAAATAACCAGCAGCTTACGTTTCGATAAATTTTTAGCGT
The DNA here is from genome assembly GCA_051959855.1 of Flavipsychrobacter sp. Taxonomy (GTDB): domain Bacteria; phylum Bacteroidota; class Bacteroidia; order Chitinophagales; family Chitinophagaceae; genus SZAS-30. Next base: position 1,919 of record JBQCEX010000477.1, read on the forward strand.
CTTTCCTCATATACTATGTAAGAACAATTCCGGTTTGCAGTTATGCGCCTTATTAATATTTTATTATTTATCTATTATTTCCAAAATCAGCTTGTTCCAGTCAAACTGTTTGGCCCAGTTAATACAATTCTGTTCAGATGTGTTCTTGTTCCAGGACAATATTTCAACCAGTGCTTTTGAAAATTCCTCTTTATCATTGCCATTTACAAGCATACCGGATTTCCCTAAGTTTACTGCATCTATAATTCCGTTCTCATTGCTGCCTATTACAGGCATACCCATTATATTAGCTTCGAGAATTGCAATTCCAAACCCTTCTACATCGCCGTCTGATTGATTTTCACTTAACATGCAAAATACGTCTGCACTTTTATAAGCGCGCAACAAGTCCTGGTGGGCAGGCAAGCGGCCATGCACAGTAAGATGACTACTAACATTAAGTTGTGCAGCAAGCGCTTTTAATTCGTCCGCATGAGATGGAAGGCCTACTACGTGATAATGGATGTCAGGATACTGCGTCACCAGGTGGGGTAGCATGGAGACTACACGGTGTTGTCCTTTGCGTGGTGTTATATTACCCACTGTTATCAACCGGGGGTAACCCTCCCAATCAAAGGGTTGTATTTGTGCTATATCTTCGGGCCATTCCTGAAAGTTCAAACCATTAGGTAGCACGGCTATCTTGTTACTTTTTATCCTTCCGGACAATAAGCTCCTGGTAAAATTGGATACCGGCCATATTTTGTCTATAATTTTTAAGCTGGCATTTACAGATGTATTGCGCATTTTGTTTGGCGAAGTTATTTCAGATCCATGTACTACTGCTTCAATACGTATTTTACTACCATACCTAAGCTTGAGTAAAGCGCCTACCCATAAAGAGAATTTGCCGCTTACTATAACTTTATCAAATTTTATTTTTTGAGTTAAGGATAATGCCTTTAAAATGTATTTTATATAGGTCTTAAACCCTTCCCGCATTATTCTATGAACATATGCTCCTTTCGGCATTGCGCTTAAAAAAGCCGCTATCTCTTCTTCAGTGGCATAATCCATATAGCACAAAACATGCACTTCACAACCATGATGCAAAAGACTTTGCACCATACTAAATGTATGTTTACCAATTCCACCGGGGCCCGGCGGAAATTCGGAGCTTATAATCAGGTAGTTTTTAGCCATTCTATTTTACTTCCTTCCTTTAACATTTTTCCTGATCTCCGCCATGAACGAAATACCTGCAGCAGTATTATTGGGGACAACACAAATGCTATTATACTGCCGACCATCAATTTCTTTTTATCGCCTTTGTATTTATAAGGCACTATGGAACCCGGCAATTCTATTAGCATTGCTAATCTCGTGAGTTTATTTCCATAATATTTCCTGAACAAGTAAAGGACACTTGGTATAGGTCGCGGGTCTGTAAGCCTTTTCGTTCTGAAAGCATCCCAACTTCCCATTTGGCGCAATCCGCCTTCGCCTACCTTTAAATGTAAACGTTGAGCT
>JBQCEX010000478.1:0-2698 GCA_051959855.1 Flavipsychrobacter sp.
AGGGTATTTGCCATATTTTGTGTTTGAAAGCAGCGATAGTAGATCGAACCTGGAGCGTTGTAGCCATTGATTAAATTGTTTATTATCTGTGGTGACTGATGCTAATATTTTTCCACTCTCTTTTATTTCTTTTTCCAATGCAGCCCGTCCTGCTATATATCCAATATGAGTTTTCTGTTCTTCGTCGGTCAAAAAATTAATAGTATAGTCGAAATTCTTTTGCTCGTGTGCAGCAAGCGCTATTTTGAATATTGCCTTATTGTGATTCTCCCATGTTGTTGGCTGTTCTGAAAATAAGATTTCTGTAATGCGTCTTTTGCCATCGAGGCCTAAATAACAAATGCGAAAACTATTATCAGGCAGATGTTTTATTTCATAAACCTCCCCACGCTTTTCGCGTTTTATACCTCTTATCTCAAAAATATCCCTGAAGTCGGCGTTTAATTCAAGAGATATCTCGAATTCATGTTTGTTGTAATCAAAATTGCTGAGCCTGATTTGCTCCATGCAGGCGCCATTTCTTATGAACTTGCTACGTCCTATGTGGATAAGATCCTTAAGTAAGTTGCCTTTTTCAATATTCGGATTAGTAAGATCTACAGATAGTATTTCATTTTCCTCCTTTACTGATGAGCTTAATAATAATGGCCGGGTGCCGTTGATTAGTAGTTCCAGCTCACTGATATAACGCATACCATTATGATAAATGCCTTGTACTTCTTCACCCAGTTGTTTCACGTTTCCCCATCGGTCAAATATGCCAAATGTATCTTCATGGTTTAATACCTTGGTTTTATCATCTGCATAAGTGGAGCTTACCGAGATATAGTACTTGTCATTTAATAAAACCAGATCATCCATAACAATAAATTTTAATTGTTTACAAAATGGATCGTGAGATACGTTTCAAAGAACTGCCAGCTTTTTGATCTATTAGTTCTTTATATAAGTCCACATAGCTTTTAGCCATTATATCTGCAGAAAATCTTTTTTCAAATGTTCTGCGACACAATTTTCGGTTAAAAGAAGAAAGTTTTTGTACGGCTTGCAGGGCTTCATCTATTGAGTTTACTATATACCCGGTTTCCTCATTATCAATTATTTCAGCCACTGAACCGCAATTAAACGCAATGACCGGAGTGCCATTAGCCATCGCCTCTATCATCACCATGCCAAATGGCTCAGGCCAGTCTATTGGGAACAGCATAGCTAATGCATCGCCAAGAAATTGACCTTTTTTGTCTTCACCTATCTCGCCGATAAACTCAATTAAAGGATGCTCAAGCAAGGGCTTTATTACCTGTTCGTAGTACTGCATATCAGCACTATCGATTTTCGCTGCTATTTTCAGTGGTATGCCTGATTTGATAGCAATCTCAATAGCCCTGTCAGGTCGTTTTTCGGGCGATATTCGTCCCAGAAAAGCAAAGTAATTGCCATTTCCATTCCCTTGTTTGTAAAGATTTAGTGGCAGTCCGTGGTATATGGTCTTTGCCCAATTTATATCCGGATATGGCTTGCGCTGGTAATCGGATATTGATACTAACGGAACATCGGTAAATGTAGTGTAAATAGGTTCCAGGTCCGGTAGATCAAGTCTTCCGTGTAAGGTTGTAACATGCACATAATTCGCACTACGCGAAATAGGGTAGTGCAGATAATCATTGTGAAAATGAATGATATCAAATTGCTTTGCATTGTCCAGCACAAGCTGCAATTGATATACATGCCAGGCTATTGCATCCCTACAGTCACTGTTTAACCGAATAGCAGTTGGTATAACAGGGAATAATGTGGCATTGGTAATGGAATCCTCCGTGCCGAACAATGTGACTTCATGACCTTGTTTTATTAGTTCTTCTGTAAGGTAAGATACTACGCGCTCGGTACCACCATAGAGTTTGGGTGGTACTGCTTCATATAAGGGAGGTACCTGCGCTATTTTCATAACATAGATGGCATTGCCGTTTCTTGTGTGCCGCTAAACATTAATTAAAACCGTGCCTACGCGAGGCAAGAGGGCATGGTATGTTAAAGAAAATTAAAGGTTATAAGAACGTCGCTTTTGTTCAATCCCGGGTTGTTGGCCGGCAATAGTTTTGCATAAAAATTAAAGAAATCAGATATGTCAGAAAATCGCTACAATGTATTTAATCAGATACACAAAGGCCTAAGAAATCTTCTTTATAGCACTGCCATTGACATTCAGCGTACAGATTTTGTCGCAGAAACGGCCAAAGGAACTATTGATAAAGTATTGCTTGTTTTAGAACTTTTTGAAGAGCATGCGCATAACGAAGACACGCATCTTCTGCCGCTAATTGAAAAACATGATGCGGCCCTGGTTGCCGAATTTGAACGCGATCATGAAATTGATCATAAATTATCTGAAACTTTAAGAGAACATGCCGCTGAATGGATAAAAGCGACAAACAATAATCAGCGCATTGCATTAGGCCAAGCAATCTTTTATGGATTTAATGAGTTTGTTGCCTTTAACTTATACCATATGAATAGGGAGGAAAACATCTTGCTGTTTACCCTCTGGAAACATTATACAGATCAGGATATATTGAAGGCCGAGAGAGCAATTGTAGAAAGTATAAAGCTGGAAACCCTTATGTTGGAGAGCCAATGGATGATGCGCAGCTTAAATAATTCTGAAATCGTAAACTGGCTTTCTGGCTTAAGGCTCCAT
>JBQCEX010000479.1:0-12090 GCA_051959855.1 Flavipsychrobacter sp.
AGGATGATATAACAAAAGCCTTTAAGGAAAAAGGTATTGATACACAGCTTAATATTGTACCTACTACAGCAGAGGCAATAGATATCATCAGCATGGAAATGCTGGAGCGCGATTTGTTCAACGAAGAGTCTTAATATTGCCTTTTAAAGTTTTACAGCACCTGTATCGCCCGGCTGCTGTACCATTTTTATATATAAAGGATGAAGGTCACTATACTAGGAAACAACTCCGCACTGCCGGCTTTTGGCAGGCACCCAACAGCCCAGGTGGTAAGTGTGTACGGAGAACTCATATTGCTGGACTGCGGCGAATGCACCCAGATACAAATGCAGCGCTATGGCTTCAAATGGCGCAACCTGCAGCATATTTTCATCAGTCATATGCATGGCGACCACTATTTTGGCCTGCCGGGCCTTATCAATAGTATGAGTTTGCTGGGGCGCACGGCGGAGCTACATTTATATGCACCTAAAGAGTTGCAATCCATAATGCAAAGCATACTGGATGTTGCGGACACGGTGCTTACCTATCCATTGCATTTCCATCCCTTACCTGAAGGCAGCGAACTGCTGGTAGAAAACGGTTCATTCAAGGTTACCTGCTTCCCGGTAAACCACCGCATATTTTGTCATGGCTTCCTGGTAGAGCGCAAAACGAGAGGCAGGAAGCTACTGCCCGACAAATGCAGGGAATACGAAATACCCGCAGCCTTCTATGACCGCCTAAAACAGGGCGAAGACTATGAAACCAAGACGGGTGACATAATAAAGAACGAATGGGTAACAGAAGACGGCCCTTCCCCTAAGAAATATGCGTACTGCGCTGATACTATTTTTACAGATTCGTTCTTAGATGTAATACAGGGTGCCGACACTATTTACCACGAATGTACCTACCTGGAGGCAGATGTGGCAAAGGCTACAGCACGCTTTCACAGCACAGCTACACAGGCAGCACAGATAGCTACAATGTCTAACGCTAAACAGCTATTGTTGGGTCATTTCTCATCCAAATACCGCGACCTGGAGCCCTTCAGGGTAGAAGCAAGCGCCATTTTCCCTAATGTCATCGTAACTACTGAAGGCACTGCGTACGAGATATAAATAAGAAAGCCGCTTGCATAACAAGCGGCTTTCTTATAGTTTTTATGTATTACAGACCTGTAAGCATAATACCCATCGAGTAAGGAGTAACTGCCGGTCCTTCATTTTCTTTAAATACATTGGTAAGGTTGTAAGAACCAAAGAGACAGAAATGCCCCCAGCCTACGCGGGCAGTAGCCGCAAAGTTCCAGCTGGTGATAAAGTTCTTGGTATCTACTTTGTCTTTTACAGTCACACCATTTACACTACGTGTACCCTTTGTATGTGCGCCTAAGAGTGTGCCTACTTCCAGGCCAATAGCGGCTTTAAAGCCCCTGTTACGGTTTAGCTTATTGCCAAAATAACGCAGCTCGAACGGTGCATATAAATAGGTAGTAACGAATTTGAATCTTTTGTAGCCTGCAGTATCAGGCAGAAAGCGTGCTTCAGTGCTGTAAGCACCGGTATCAGCCAGGCTAAGTATTTGGCTGTTCATATATATAATATTGGTGTTAATACCTATACCGGGTGCAAAACTGAAATTACTCTTACCAAGAGGGAAATCATAACAAACAGCCGCACTAAAAGTATATCCAAAACCTTTAGTAGAAACACTGTCTGGTTTATTGAGCCAATTGTTGTAGCCAAACTTTACCATTACAAAGTCGCGGGCAGGTTTCTTTATTTCAGGAGTGGAGTTAGTACTGCTTTTGTCAACGTCCTGTGCAAAGAGCAGGGATGACTGGATGATAAGCAGCGCTAAAACTGCGAGGCGTTTGATCATAAACGGAAATTAGTGCGCAAATATAATGGCTGAGCCACGTAAAAATTGTTAAAAGTTAAAATAATGCGTACTGTATTATGAATTAAGGTAATAAGAGATGTGTGCAACGGATTGTCATAGTTAGTTCATATTCACGGGGCAAGTTATTGCAGGTTTTGCCAATAGCTATACATTTGTGCCGTGTTAATGGTTGAAAAAATAAGTTCATTACAGCAAAATGCTGCACTGCGCCGCCTGTTGGGTGAAAACATACAGGTTGCAGCATATAATGAACTATTGCTGAATCATAATATAAAAGCCGAGTGGCTGGAAGTAGCCTTTCCGGAAAATGAAATGCCCGAAGACCAGGGCCGCCTGCATTTGTTTCCTATTGACGATAATAAATTTTGCCTGCAATTGGTTTACCTGCAGGAAATAGCCAATACCTACACCGCAGAGGTTTGCATACTAAACTTTCTGCCAGGCTTTTTCGATCAGTATCCTGCCGAGGTATTAATGGCCAACCAGCCTTTCCGGTTCGACCAGACTACTGAACAGCAGTTTGAAATGTGTGCACAAACACGCATGTTGCTCGACCAGCTACTGCAGAGTGCAGCTACACCATTTCTGCAAGCATTGCAGCAGCATGAAGCGGCCATGCAGTTATTACGCCGCTCCCTGCAGTGTATTACCGTTCCATTTACTGCTTGCCAGGTACCGGCCTGCCGCTTCCTCGTTCATGACGCGGAGCGTGAAAAAATCATGAATGCAACCCGCATAATAGAGTCACACATAGACCGCCCGATGACCATAAGGGAACTGGCACGTAAAGTTGCCATGAACGAATGCTACCTGAAAAAAGGATTTAAAGCTCTGGTGGGAAAAACGATACACGAATATCAGCAAAGCCTGCGCATAACTAAGGCAAAAGAACTGCTGCAGCAGGAAGGCCAGTCTGTATCAGACGTAGCCAATATACTTGGCTTCAGCAGCATTTCCCACTTCAGCACAGCCTTTAAGAAGGCTACCGGCATGAAGCCCTGTGAACTGTTACACTAGGATCACTGCTTCACCAGCACCAGCACTACTTTATTAAAGTCTGCAGACGCGTTGATCACTTTCCTGAACGTTTCGTAGTAACTAACAGGGTAGGAAAGCCCGGAATAGTATTCCTTAATATTTACATACAGCTTGTCGCCATCAATTTTGTAATCTGAATCGAAGCCCATAGTTGGAGTGCCCTTGTTTTCATCTTTGTCATCCTGGTGAATGCGAATGGCTTCGGGGTTCAGTATTTTATATCCTGTGGGTATTGTTACTGTAATGGTGCGATTCTCTGCATGCGGGAAAGGAATAGATATTGGTAGCTCCCGTTTTACATCCTGGTACATTTCCTGCTGCCGGCCTATTACATCGCCCAGCTTAAATAAATATTTGGGGCCTGCTTTCTCCATGAGCTGGGATGCATTGAGCGTAGCCATCAGCTTCAAAGGCTTATTATCATAATAATTATGAAAAGCGGAATTGGCTGTCTTGTAAGTCAGTACATCTTCAGGCTTGTCTGACAAGTTTACGATATTCTGTATTGCTTCTTTCTGCTTATCCTTTGGCAGCAATACCATAGCATCGCGAATGCCCAGTGCAGAGTAGCCTGAAAAAGTATGAGTTACCTCCACCTGCGGGTCGAGGTCTGCATTAAAGGATATATTGGCTATTATATTGTTCTCGCTCTCTTTGATAGGCAATGGCGTAATATCCCTGATGTCAGCTATGGCATCATCGTCGGTTATCTTACTAAAGATGCCCTTATTGCCAATAAGAGATGCAGGCACCACAGGATAACGATAATAGATGTAAGATGGCGCGAGGAACTTTTTTGTATTCGGGAAATAGAATACATAGGACTCCAGGTAGTTCCAGTTCTCAAAATGCTCATCAAATGGATGCTCAAAGCGATTGGATGAAAGGCCAAACTCGTGCGCTACGCCGACCATAGTAAAACATGCGGCAAATAAACGCGCATAGCCTTCTTCATTTGCAGTTTTATTGGCTATCACTTTATCCAGCTGCGTTGCATTTTCGCCACTGAGGTCTTTATTAAAAACGATGTTCGTTTTAATACCCTCTTCTATCTTCTGTATCTTTTCCTGCTCCGCACCGGCACTGCTCAGCTCCAGCTGATCAAGATATTTCTCAACAGCTTTCTTCTCTCTACTGCTAAAGTTGTAGTACCCTTTGTATAGCTGTCGTGCAAGGTCGTTCCAGGTAAGCATGCGCTTATCAGGATTTTCATTGGGCAGGTAATTCAACTTGTATTCTACACGCATCTGGTTGGGTTCCTTATCGCCATAAGGTTCATCATGCAGGGCAGGTATGGAAGAATGGGCCACTTTGTAATAGCGTGTATCATCTATCAGCGTATCCTTAGCATCGCCAAAGCCATTATACCCTTTCACCTGGAAGACCATGCGCTGCGGTGTGCTAAGCGAAAATGTTGCATGCATAACGGGGATACCAAACTGGAAGTTTTCGGCGCCAAACAATGCAAGCGGCTTTTTCTCCGTGTACTGCAGCTCTACCTCTGCATTCTTTTCCACCCCTTCCATTGCGAACAGATACTGCGGGTCACCGTCTTCGTTCTTTATCTCCTTCACCTTATCGCGGCCTATCTCTATTATCTTTCCATTAGGCAGTATGGTGCGCGCTTTAATAAACTCAATGGTTTTTCCATTGCTCATAGGGATCGTCACCTTATTAAATGCCTCAATGCCTGTTTCATCCAGCACCTTTACTACTCTGTGTACGGAGCGGTACACATACACATTCTGCAGCTCGCTACGGTATTCTATGTTGATGTCGTCTTCTATTATTACAGCAGACTCTTTGCTGTAAGCTGCGGGTATTTTATGTATCGTTGGCTTTGGCTCCCATTCATATACTTTGGCATCCTGCGCATGTGCGCCAACAGATAATGCAATAAAAGCAAGCAGGGTAAATGTTCTGTTCATAAAGTTTCTAATTGGCGGTTAGCACTACAGATTCTTTGTATTGTTTTTTCAGGTCTTCCACGATATTATTCTGGGCAGCAAACTGGGCAGGCGATATATACAGCGACTGGAGTTCAAACTCCTTCACAAGCCGTACCTGTGAAGCTGTTTTACTATAGGTAATCTTATAGCTCAACAGCCCTTCTACAGATTGCTGTTTATTGGGCGGCAGATAGCTTACATGGTAGCCTTTGGGTATATCGAGGGTCACTACCTGGCGGATGATATTTTTATAGTCGTGCTCAATAGACATGGTGCGCTCCTGTGCATCAACATGCTCATCCATATAGCTGCGCTGCAAATTGAGATTTATATAATACTCTTTACCGAGACTTTGCGCATAATCCTTTATCTCAAATTCTGAGGTCAGGTTTACATCTTTGTTCGCATCATCTACGGCTTTATAGTTGTAGCTATGCTGCATAAATTTATTAGAGCCGCGCGATGTGATGCTGCGAATAGCTTTTTCCTTTTCATCATCATTCCGGTACATCATCACCTCACCTATGCCCCATGCATGATAACCCTTATAATCTGTATGAATAGTACCTGCTACATCGCCACCAGTCAAATGAATATTGGTAGAGTCTGCAGTGATATTATCTTTTGCGGGTAATACCGGCACAGTTACTATTTTATAATTATCTGCATCTATGCCTATAAGGGCCTCTTTGCCCTGTATGCCGGCAGGCGGCACACCAAAAGGAATAAGCGGGTCTGTACCATCCAGGAACACCCATTTACCATCCAGCTTTATAGTGCATATCATGTGGTTGTCCGTTATGGGCAATGGTACTTCTTCATAGGTATATGGTATATGCCTTGTGCCTATCCACGTAAAATGTGCTTCTATTCCGGCCTTGCGGTACAGGGCCACCTGTATACTGCTCATGTCCTTGCAATCGCCAAACTTTCTTTTGCAGATATCTGCTGCCTCGCGAGGAATAAAACCGCCCAGCTTATCTTCAAAAGCCACGTAGTGCATATTTTTCTGCACCCATTCGTATATATGCTGCGCTTTCTGACGAGCTGCAATATCACCCCTGGTTACTTCCCTTACTATGCTATCCAGCGTTGCGTCGTCGTGTTTATTTAGGTCTTTGATAAAATGATAGTAGTAATGGTACAGGTCATCAGTATTGGCCAATACTCTTTTTACATTTCCTCTTTCGGGCAGCTCATAGCTTTCAATGTAGGGGATAATGTGCGGTACGTAGTAGGATGCTGCAGGAGCATCGTCATAAGATTTTATTGCCTGGAGATCGTTGGTTGTCCAGGTGTAGATTATATCATCACCTTTTTCCTGTACGCTTTGCTTTATAGCCCCTGCATTATCTCCCTTTATCACAAATTTCAGCTTCATTGTTTTGGGTGCTGTTATCTCGAACCTGCTGCTTACTACCGGTATGTAATTCTGAAAATAAAACACCGGTAAGAAATGAGGGTCTTTATGAATGACAGAGTAGTGCACATGCGTAATGGCACCTTTCACCAGCCGGGCAAAACTTATCTGGGTCTGCTTTGCATCATCATAAAACACATTATCGCGTTCAGAAGCAGTGGTTTTATAATCAATTGTTTTTACTGTCTTATACCTGCGTCCATCCGGTATTAATGATTCGGCCTTCAGCTCATCCAGTGTGTTGAAATAACTATGGTATATTGTCTGCGTGTTGTATATATTTGGCGCCTGGTCGCTTATCAGCAAACGATCTTCGGTGATATAGCTTACCAGTGACAAATCTCCATTGTCATACTTTATTACCAGGTGTTCGGTGTTATTTGTTATTACAGCATTTTCGCTGCTGTAACGTTGCGCGATAGCGTCATAGTCCGGGTCATCCTGGGCAAGTGCATTGTAGAAAAATAATAAGGTGCTAATAGTGGCAAGAATTACCCGGTGCATGTGTGCGTATAGTAATTAAGTTTTATTAAAGGTAAAACTATTTTCCCGCCAATCTTATAGGATAGCTATTGATAGCTACAATATTATATAGTTGGTAAAAAAATTTATTTATGCAGCTACAAATTTTGATTTCAGGCGATTAAACCTTCGGCATAAGCGGCAGTCTAACCCCTGCCTATTCAACCTAAATCTTAGCACCTGAAACGAATGGGCGCCTAAAAGCGCCCATCTTATAATTTCCTCTTCTTTTGTTCTTTTATCTATTCTTTAATCAGCTTACCTATAAAAGGCAATTGTTTCATTTCTTTTTTCTCTATTCTGAACACCAGGTACAGGAAAGTAAACATAAGTATAGAGCCGGCCACGAAACGTATGATCAATGAATGAGTGAGCGTTGCTACACCCCTGCTAATAAAGAATAGCAACAGCATGGTTATTAAATAAGCCAGCAGTTTCTTAATTGCATATGGCACCGGGAAATATTTCTGGCCCATGAAGTAGGAAATTACCATCATGCTGCCATAAGCAGCCAGTGTAGCCCATGCACAGGCATACATGCCATAGCGCGGTATGAAGCTGAAATTGAGAATTAAGGTTATAGCTGCCCCTACCAGCGTAATATACATACCCATACGCATGCGGTCGGTGATCTTGTACCATACCGAAAGGTTATAGTAAATACCCAGGCATACATTTGCGCCGAGCAAGATAGGCACAACGCCTGCACCTACGCGATAGGATGACCCCAGCAATAAGTGCTCCCATATATCCACATAAAGCGAGGTGAACAGGAAGGCAATGCAAAGGATGATAACGAACCATTTCATGACACGAGCATAGGTCTTCGGTGCGTTCTTGTCGGTTGATTGATTGAAAAAGAACGGTTCTGCCGACATACGAAAGGCCTGTATGAAAAGCGTGATGAATATAGCCAGCTTGTAGTTGGCCGAGTATATACCTACGGCTGTTTTAGCGGCATCCTCAGCCACAGGCAGCAGCTTGCGCAGCATCAGCCTGTCTATGGTTTCATTTACCATACCGCCCAGACCTACTATTATCATAGGTGAGCTGTACCAGATCACCTTTTTCCATATCTCTTTATCGAACTTGAAGCGAAAGGCCGACCATTCTTTAAAGAGCAGCAGGAAGGTAACGATGTTCTGCAGCAGGTTGGCCATCAGCAGGAAGCCTGTATTATTATACTGCACAAACCAGTGGGCGTAAGCTGAATCAGGATGGGCGTGTACGTATTGCGGGCTGTAATAGATAAAAAAGATGGTAAAAAAGATATTTACCAATATACCTGCCACCTTGGTAAAGGCATATTTACGCGGCCTTTCCTCCTGGCGCAGCTTGGCAAAGGGTATAACGGATATAGTATCTATCGCTATGATCCATACGCACCAGGTAATATACTCGGGATGACCGTTGAGCCCCACAAAATGATCGATAGGTACTCTTAATGCCCATATAGTAACACTGATGAGTATAGTAGAAATAAACAGTGAGGACATGGTGGTCTGGAAGAGCTTCTTCTGGTCTGTGCCTGAAGCCGAGAAACGGAAGTAAGCCGTCTCCATACCATAGGTATAGATGACATTTACGAAAGATATAGCAGCCATCAGCACGCTATAGTCCCCATAGTCAACCTGTCCTTTAGGCGAGTTGAGGAGAATGGTTATAATGGGAGTGAGCAGGTAGTTCAGCAGTCGTGCGCCTATATTACTAAGGCCATACCATACCGTTTGTCCTGCAAGACGTTTTAAAGATGCCAATGAGGTTACTTTGTTTTGAAACTACAGCAAAGCTATCATTAAACTTATTCTATTACCCATGTTTCTTTGCCTTCCAGCAGCGAGTCCAGCTTGCCTTTGCCCCTGGTGGCTATTACTTCTTCCAGTTGCAGCTCCATCTCATCTTCATAAGTAGGCCTGTCAAGTGCATAGAACACGCCAAACGGACGCGGGAAATGCCCCTGTACAGCAGGGTTATCGAACATGCGGGTGAGTATCTGGGCTTTAAAGAAGTCGCCTTCATCGTGTATCCACAGGTCGTCTGCGCTGTGGCCATCATTCAGGCTTACCAGCGTTGGCTTGTAGCCATCCAGCTTTATGCCTTTATCTTTATTCGCGCCATATATCAGTGGCTTGCCTTGCTCCAGGAAGAGCGTTTCTTCAGGCTTAGTGCCTTTTTCGGTAAATATTTCGAATGCACCGTCGTTAAAGATGTTACAGTTCTGGTATATTTCCAGCAAGGAAGCACCGTGATGCCCGTGCGAGCGCAGCAACATCTGCTGCAGATGCTTAGGGTCTCGGTCCATGCTGCGGGCTATAAAAGTAGCATCAGCACCCATAGCCAGCGCCAGTGGATTAAACGGATGGTCAAGGCTTCCCATCGGGGTGCTCTTGGTTACCTTATTCAGCTCAGAGGTAGGAGAGTACTGCCCCTTCGTAAGGCCATATATCTGGTTGTTGAACAGCAGTATGTTTACGTTAAAATTGCGGCGCAGCAGGTGTATGGTATGGTTGCCACCTATGCTTAGCGCATCACCGTCACCTGTCACTATCCACACGCTCAATTCAGGACGTGTAGCCTTCAGGCCGGACGCTATAGCAGTAGCACGGCCATGAATGGAGTGCATACCATAGGTGTTCATATAATAAGGGAAACGCGAACTACAGCCTATGCCGGATATAATCACAATATCTTCCCTTGGAATACCGGTTTGCGGTAATATGGTTTGTACTTGCTTTAGTATAGAATAGTCTCCACAGCCCGGACACCAGCGCACTTCCTGGTCAGTAGCAAAGTCCTTTGCGGTAAGCACGGGACCCTGCGGTGTTGCAACGTCACTCATAGTTATAAAAATCTGTGCAAAGTTACTGTATTACAGGCAGGTGAAGAAACATAAGCTATAAAACATGGTATTTTATGCAAATATTAACCAACGCATTCCTTATAAACTCTTTGACAAATATTAGGTAATTTCATCAAAGCAAATCATAGTATATGTTTAAGAGATACCTGCTATTAACAGGATTACTTGTTTGCTCGCTCGCAGCCTTCGCCCAGGAAGATGATAACGCACCCACCTACAAAGGCACTATATCCGGCCATGTTTATGATGAAACGAATAAGCCGGTACAGGATGCCGAGGTATTTATCTACAAGCTGGACAATGTGGCTATAATAGGCTCTGCCAACACAGGCGATGACAGTACCAATAATGGCGGCTTTGCAACCAACAGAATAGATACCGGTATATACAATCTGCAACTGAAATACGAAGGTTACAGACGCCTGATTGTGAATAACGTGCCTGTGCATCTGAATAGGACCACCGAGTTGAGACTAAAGCTATCACCCGAGTCGCCGGAAGCTATGGACAACCTGGTATTAGACTATACAAATGTTGCAATAATGAGAAAGGAAGATAGCCATACTGTACCTAAAAACAGAAAAGGTAAAAAGTAGCCTATTTTACAAAAGCAAAATAGTAAATAAGCAGCCAGGCAGATATAAAGAAAAGACCACCATACAGATCAGTCATGTGATGTTTCAGATCTCTTTTAATAAACGCCCTGTAGATAACCCAGCCTATAAAAGCTGCAATAAAAACAAAACCAAAAAGAAGCCGGTACATAGTAGCTCAATTGCAATATAAAGGTAGCAGTTTGCACGTATATTTGTGACTTAAACTATGAATTCATCTGCACCCATAGGCGTATTTGACTCCGGCTACGGAGGGCTTACAGTTTTCAAATCTATTGCTGCGCAGCTGCCGCAATATGATTATATATACCTGGGTGATAATGGCCGCGCGCCTTATGGCAATCGCTCCTTTGAAACGGTGCATGAATACACGCTGGAATGTGTGAAATGGTTTTTCAGACAAGGTTGCGAGCTGGTGATACTGGCCTGCAATACTGCATCTGCCAAAGCGCTACGCACTATACAGCAAAATGATCTGCCGCTTATTGATCCTGCTAAGAGGGTGCTGGGCGTAATACGCCCTACTGCTGAAGTGATAGGTGACTATACCAATACCCGGCACGTAGGCGTACTTGGTACAAGAGGTACCATTCTTTCAAAATCTTATGACATTGAGATCGGCAAGTTCTTTCCTGATATAAGGGTATATTCATTACCCTGCCCCATGTGGGTGCCACTGGTAGAATACGGTGAATACGATAGTGATGGCGCTGACTATTTTGTTAAGAAGTATTTAGATCAGCTACTTAACCTTTCGCCGGATATTGACACCATTTTGTTAGCCTGCACACACTACCCTTTGCTGCTGGATAAGATACTGGAATATCTTCCATCAGGTATCCAGGTAGTATCTCAAGGGGAAATAGTAGCCCGCAGCCTCGGTAACTATTTGCAAAGGCATCCTGAAATTGAAAGCAAGATTAGCCGACAGGGTGTTATGCGCTTCTGCACCACTGATGATGAAAATGATTTTAATGAACACGCCACTAATTTCTTCGGCCGGCAAATAGTATCTCAGCACCTGCATTTGCAGGAGCTATGTAAATCTTAAAAAAATAAAAGCCGGGCATTACCCGGCTTCCAAATATTTTTTCGCTGATCTCCTATAGTTTTATCAGATCATCCGTTTTGGTATCATAAAAGTGATACTGTGTAAGAGGTGAGTTACTGTCAGATACTATCTTCACTTTCACCTTGTACTGCTTCGCCCATTTGCGCACTATAGATGGGTTAAAGATATTACCCTTGGTAAGGTATGCTTCCATAATAGGATGCACATGCAATGCCAGCTGCCTGTGACCCTGGTTAAGAAGATATTTAAAGTCTTTTTCAATATCGTCTGCCAGCAATATGGATGGGCCAATTTTACCTGTACCATTGCAGGTAGGGCAAACTTCTGCAGTAGATATGTTCAGTTCAGGCCTCAGTCGCTGACGGGTTATCTGCATCAGGCCGAACTTAGAGATAGGCAATATGGTATGTCTTGCCCGGTCATGCGCCATCAGTTGTTCCATAGCATCTACCAGTTGCTTTTTGTGCTCCGGCAGCTTCATATCTATGAAATCGATGATGATGATACCACCCAGATCCCGCAACCTCAACTGCCTTGCTATTTCCTCGGCTGCTTCCAGGTTGGTGGCCAGTGCATTTTGCTCCTGTCCGCCATCGGCACTGCGGGTACCGCTGTTCACGTCTATTACATGCAGCGCTTCCGTATGCTCTATTATCAGGTAGGCACCGCTGTTCATATTTACGGTCTTACCAAAAGAAGCCTTCATTTGCTTGGTAACACCAAACGTA
>JBQCEX010000480.1:0-4387 GCA_051959855.1 Flavipsychrobacter sp.
TAGACCTGATGGCCTTCAGCGGTCATAAAATGTATGGCCCTAAGGGTGTTGGTGCATTGTATGTGCGCCGTAAGAACCCGCGTGTGAAGGTAACTGCACAGATGGACGGCGGCGGCCATGAGCGCGGTATGCGCAGCGGTACACTGAATGTGCCGGGCATAGTGGGCCTTGGCAAGGCATGTGAACTGTGCATGAACGAAATGGAAAGCGAAGCAAAACGCCTGAGCGCAATGCGCGACAGACTGGAAAGCGCGCTGATGGAACTGGAAGAAGCTTATGTGAACGGCAACCGTGAACATCGCCTGCCGCATGTAGCTAACATATCATTCAAGTATGTGGAAGGTGAAGGGCTGATGATGGGCTTTAATAAAGATATAGCCGTATCGAGCGGGTCTGCATGTACTTCGGCATCACTTGAGCCAAGCTATGTACTGAAGGCACTGGGCCTGGGTGATGACCTGGCACATAGCTCACTGCGCTTTGGCCTGGGACGCTTTACAACCGACGAACAAATAGACTATACTATAAATGCAGTGCGCAATACTGTGCTGAAGCTGCGTGAGATGAGCCCGCTATGGGAAATGTATAAAGAAGGCGTGGACCTGGACAAGATAGAATGGGCACATCACTAAAAACATTTTTAAAAACACTACAAAAACGAAACAATGGCATATTCAGATAAAGTAATAGATCACTACCAGAACCCGAAGAACGTGGGTACGCTGGACAAGAGCAAGAACAATGTAGGCACGGGCCTGGTAGGCGCGCCTGAATGCGGCGATGTAATGCGCCTGCAGATAGAAGTGGATGAAGAAAGCGGCGTGATAAGGGATGCTAAATTCAAGACATTTGGTTGTGGCTCTGCTATTGCTTCCTCATCGCTGGCTACAGAATGGCTGAAGGGTAAGACCGTAGACCAGGCAATGGCCATAGACAATATGGACATAGTGGAAGAGCTGAACCTGCCACCGGTGAAAATACACTGCTCAGTACTGGCAGAAGATGCTATAAAGGCGGCAATAAATGACTACCGTGTGAAGAACGGCCTGCCTGAACTGGAACTGGAAAAGAAACCACATTAATTAACAAGTTAAAACAACGATCAACCAAAAGCTGATTGTTGGGCAGTAGTGTGGTGACGCTCTAACAGGGATGAAGAGAGAAGCGAAACAAGAAACACTATTATCCACAAACAATAATCCCTTGTGTATATGATATTCATTAGTGAGAAGGCGAAAGAGAAAGTAACAAAGCTGAAACAAGACACAGGTCTGAGTGATGATTATTTTCTGCGTGTGAGTGTAGTAGGTGGCGGCTGTTCGGGCCTATCATATAAACTGGATTTCGACAATGAGTCGCAGCCAAACGACCAGGTGTTTGAAGATAATGGTGTGAAGCTAGTGACAGACCTGAAGAGCTTCCTATACCTATGCGATACTACACTGGATTTTTCGGACGGGTTGAATGGTAAGGGGTTCCACTTTATTAATCCCAACGCAAGCAGGAGCTGCGGATGCGGAGAAAGTTTTGCAGTGTAGTTTTTTTAGAATAATAATATTTCAAAGCAGGTAGCATTCACTACCTGCTTTTTTTATTGGATGGTGTTTTGGTTATAGTTTAATTTATTAATGTCCATCGCTTGGTGGCAATGGCTGGCCGCTGTTGTAGTTCAGATTGCGGCGTTCATTCTTTTTTACGCCATCATTTTGCCGACTATTTCTGCCATGGTAGGGGTTGTCCATCGCGTCGTTTTGCACTTTAATATTGTGGCGTGTATAAGAACTGTGGTGATGTGTGGTATGTCTGTGCCTTGTGTAGCGGTGATGTGTGGTATGTCTGGTTGTATGGTGCTCCTGTGCCTGAGCGTAGGTGATGCCAAATTCCATGAGGAATAATAATAGTTTTTTCATGTTGTGTTGCGGTTTTGTTTATAATGGTATGTATATAACAAAATAATGCCGCAGGGCCATCTGGGCGCCTGCGGCAATTATAACTCATCCTAAAAATTGAGTTTGGTCGTGTTTTATTAAGGTCGGCTACCATCATTACCAGGTAATACTATACCCGTCTGGTAAGCGTTGAGATTACGTTGTTCATTTTTCTTTACACCATCATTTTGCCTGCTTGGTTCACCCTGGTAGGGGTTGTTCATGTCATCATTCACTATGATATTATGACGTCTGTAACCTGCATATGCATGCACACGGTTGTTAGAAGCATAATTTAGAGAACGACAAGGAGAAGGGCGACCATTATTGCGGCCGGAGGTAGGTGCAAGGGTTACATTATTATTGATGTTATTATTCTGATCGCTATAGCTGTACTTTTCTTTATATACAGCAGGCGAGCCAAATGCGCTCAGATTATCGGGTACCAGGTTAGTGTTTGCTTTTGAGGTGGGTGTGGCCGGTGGTAATGTTGATGTTGCTACAGCACGTTCGTCGGCATAACGCTGAGCCGATACTATGCGGGTATTAGCAGGGCTTAATCTGTGCATGTGCCTGTATGCATAATGATGATGCGTTGTGCTGTGATGCATTGCAGTGTGGTGACTTGTTTTGCAAGTGCAACTTTTTGTCTGGGCTTCCGCGCTGACTTGTATTAGTCCTACAAGTGTCAGTGCCATTAATATCTTTTTCATAATCTCTTCTTTTTAGTCTTTAGTTATAAATTCATCTTTCTGTTACCCAATAAAAAAAATCTGTGCCACGCATTGTTAAAGAAATTAAAACAACTATTTAACGTGTATATAAACCAGTGTTTTGTGTATTGTTAGCGGGTGGATTTCTGTTGTCCAGAGTGCGGTCATGGTAGTCAGCATTACCCTGAAAATTGCCGTTATTCTGCCGCACAGGTTGTGGTCTGTTATTCTGATAATTGGTATTGTTCAATATATCGCTGGTGCGGCCATAGTTTGGCGGACGCTGGGGATTTGCAGGCTGCGCTACGGGCGGTTTTATAAAGTCGCTGGCAGGCCTGGTAGTTTCTGAAGTTCGGGTTTGTACCTGTGCGTTACTATGAAGCGGCAACATGCACATCATTATCAAACCCATCATTATCTGTTTCATAATAAAGCATTTAAAATGAGTGCAGCATGGCTGCCCACCATGCTGCCATAAAATAGCTATACACCCTATGGAGCAACCGGAGGGGCAGGGTGTGCCGGTGGCGCAGGTGGTGCTGGCGGAGCAGGCGGATGTGGCGGAGCGCCACAAGAACTTAGATAAATAGCTGCTACAAACATCAATGCAATTAACTTTCTCATACTGTCAATATTTTACTCAACAATAATTTTCTCATTACCAGTATAAAAAAATCAATCCAGTAATTGTTAAGTATGCAAAAGCCTGTTGCACAATGCAACAGGCTTAGAATTAAAATATTATCAGTGAATTGAACCTGGAGACTAATAACGACGCGGATCATTTTGATACACGTGATGGTCGTAGTGGTGACGGCGCCATCTGTAGCTATCCTGCCCATCATTGTATGTTTTGACACGTGCTACGCAAGAGCTAAGATAAAGGGCTATAAAAGTTAAAATTACAAGCGTGCTGAGTTTCATTTGTATGGTGTTTTTCGGCGGTTTGGGTGAAAAATGCAGCGTAAATAATAGTTAAATAAAAAACGTATTCCTCCGGATAAGCGGGCTTACCTATACCAAGAGTGGCTATGATGGTGGAAATATGGCTTACCCCTATCTCCTGATTCTATTCTATGCCTGTGTATGGCACAAGAGCTAAGTGTAAAAATCAGCACCATGATCACGCTCAATGCGAGGACGATTTTTCTCATAATTTTATTTTTAAATAAGCGCCGGCAACGCGAATTTATTTTTTTAAAGGCTTAATATACTAGCTTTTTTGTAAAGTAGTAGGGTTTTAACCAGAAAAAGGGCAAAAATAAGGTGGATAAGGGCCATAAAAATATAAAAGGAGCTGAGCAAATTCAACTCCTTTTGAAGAATTATGTACCTAATGCATTACCTGATGCTGTCTGTACGCAGATTGTTATTATTTGATTTATAGAGGGTATTTGTATTGGTGTTAGTACGATTCATATTGCGGTTGCTGTTGGTATTCCTATTATTCTGGTAGCTATTGGTACCATTGTTATTATAGCCGCGTACGTTATTGGAGTTAGGGCTTGTCATATTAGGTGTAGTGGTGTTGTTTTGGCCTGTACCATTGGTATTCATAGTGCCGTTGGTATTAGAAGATTGGGCGTTAGCAGCAAGGCATAGTGTCAATATCAGTCCCGTCAAGATCATTATCTTTTTCATAATTCCAGGTTTTTTTGCCCGATAGGGGCCGTTATAATAAATGGTTTCGCTGCTATAGGTATAAAAGCTATGCCTTACCTACCCCCAAAATGTTAAATAGAATGC
>JBQCEX010000481.1:0-10532 GCA_051959855.1 Flavipsychrobacter sp.
GATATGTGCCAGGACAAAAACAGATCTGGATGCTCTTAATAAAGAGTGGAGCAGTAAATATGCCGGGCAACAGATAGTGACTTATTGCGCGGACATGGGTAATAGTGATGAAGTGAAAGCATTCGGTGCATACGTGCTGGAACAATTTCCTAAGGTGGATATACTGGTAAATAATGCGGGCATTTTCTTTCCAGGGAACCTGGCAGATGAGGAGGAGGGGCATTTGGAAACGCTGATGAGCGTCAATATGTTTAGCGCATACCATATAACAAGAGCTATACTGCCTGCCATGAAAAAAGAGCAGAGCGGACATATATTTAATATATGTTCGGTAGCCAGCCTGAAGGCTTATCCTAATGGAGGGTCGTATGGCATTACTAAATATGCTTTACTGGGCTTTTCTGAAAACCTGCGCTATGAACTAATGCCTGATAATATAAAGGTGACTGCCCTATGTCCGGGTGCAACTTACACCAATTCATGGAAAGGGGCGGGCTTGCCGGAAGAACGCTTTATGCGTGCTGAAGATGTGGCAGATATGCTATGGAGCGCATATGTGTTGTCAGCAGGCGCGGTGGTCGAAACAATTGTTATGAGACCCTTAAAAGGCGACTTATGATAATTCTTTTTAACGGATTTTTAACCGTTAGCCAATAGCAAAAAGCGGTTTCAGGATTAAATTTGTGTCAACGAAAATGGAACGAATAAAACACATTTCGCGCTATAGCATTCTATCTGTTTTGCTGTTGGCATATAGCTGTTTTGCATGGGCGCAGAACGGCGTATCGTTTACTGCATCTGCCAGTGCCAACAAGATGGGGGTGCAGGACCAGATACAACTAAACTATACGATTTCTGATGCACAAAATCTTCGCTCCCTGGGCCCGACAGGTGGCAGCTTTAAGGATTTTGATGTGTTAGGCGGCCCTTATCAATCTACAAGTACCAATATGTCCATTGTGAATGGACATATGACTCAATCAGAAAGTATATCCCTGAGCTATGTGTTGAAGCCTAAACATACTGGTACCCTTACAATACCCGCAGGCATGGCCAGAGACGCCGCAGGACATACTTACCAATCTAATCCGGTACAGGTGCAGGTGCAGGTAGTATCTGGCTCAATAGCGAGCGCCCAACGCCAGCGAATGATGGATGATCCGTTTGATGATCCATTTGCTGCCATGCAACAGCGGCAGATGCAGCGTATGCAACAGATGCAACGCCAGATGCAACAACAAATGCAGCAGCAACAGCAACCTCAAGCGGCAACCCCTGTTAATTCAGCAGATATAAATAAAGATCTTTTTATAAAAGTTACTGTTGACAAAAACAAAGTGCATGTAGGTGAACAGATAACTACCAGCTATAAGTTATATGCACGTATACCTATGCAAATAGGCATCTCCAAGTTACCTTCCCTAAATGGCTTCTGGACACAGGATTTTGACATACCAAAAGGAAATATTAAGCCAACTGAAGAAGTGGTAAATGGCAAGAAGTACCAGGTATTCCTGTTAAAGAAATCGGCATTATTTCCTCAGCAATCAGGCACACTGGAGCTGGACCCCGCAGAAGCGCAAGGTGTAGCACGCATTATACAGCAGGTAAGACAACGCAATCCGTTTGCGGACATGTTTGACGATCCTGCTTTTCAGAATGCATTTGGCAGCCTGATGATGAATGACCCTGTATTTAACAATGGGTTCTTTAATGCCATGGCTTATAAGGATGTACCTGTGCACCTGAAAAGCACACCTGTAAAAATAACTGTGTTGCCTTTGCCTGATAAAGACAAGCCTGCAGATTTTGGTGGTGCGGTGGGCAACTTTAATATAGCTGCCAATATTGATAAGAAAGACTTTACATCGGATGATGTTGCGACGCTTACTGTGACTATCAGTGGTAGTGGCAACCTGAAACTGATTGAGGCACCAAGATTGAAGTTACCTAATGGTCTTGAAAGCTTTGACCCTATAGTACGCGATACGATAACAGGACGCAGCACTACTATTAGCGGATCTAAAATTCTGACTTATGCTGTTACACCGCAAACGCCCGGCGACTATGTAATACCTGCTATACCTTTCTCCTATTTCAATCCGCAGACAGGCAGCTATGTAAGCTTGGCAACCCAGCCAATAAAAATTCACATAAGGCAGGGAAAGAATTACAAGCCTAATAGTAACAACTATGCAAGACTGACCGATATACATAATATAGACAGCAAACCATTGCCTAAGCTATCTTTCAGCAGCAGGCCTCTTTTGTTTAAACCTACTTATTGGTCAATGTACGGATTACCGTTACTAGCTTTCATGGGGCTGATGGTTTGGAAACGCCGTGACGAAGAACTATCAAAAGATACGGTGCTGTTGCGCAACAGGAGGGCTAATAAGATAGCGTTGAAACGCTTGACTACTGCGCAAAAATTGCTGCAACAGAATAATGAAAAGCCTTTTTACGAAGAAATATCAAAAGCTATATGGCTTTATCTTAGCGACAAACTGAATATACCATTATCTTCATTATCACGCGAGAGTGCAGCAGAAGCACTACAGGGACGTAAAATACCAGCTGCCCTGTTGCAGAAAATAGAAAATGTAATGACAGATTGCGAAACTGCCCTGTATGCAAACGGTGGCAGGCAACAAATGAATCGCACCTATAATGATGCAGTTGACGTGATAAGTGAACTTGAAGAAACGCTCTAAACAATGCAAAAAACTTTGTTCATATTATTCGCTTTATTATTTAGCAGCACGCTAAGCTTTGCTGATGCACCATATAATATATGGTGGCAAAAGGCGAATAACTTTTTTCAGCAAAAAGAATATGATAGTGCCTCATTCTACTATGAAAAAGTAAGTGCTTTACATCCACAAGATGCGGTAGTATATTATAACCTTGGCAATGCTTACTACAGACTAAATAAGATAGGCCCGGCAGTACTAAACTACCAGAGGGCATTGCAGATCAATCCTAAATATAAGGAGGCGCAGGACAACCTGGCACTTACAGAAGCCAGAATTGGGAACCGAATACCATCGGGCGGTGATATATTCTTTATAAAATGGTGGAACACTATTACCTCGCCTCAAAAGGCAGGCATGTGGGCAGTAGTAAGTCTCATTATCTTTTTAGCGGTGATCATAATACTGCTTACCAGGAGATTCGGCGCTTCTATAAAAATACCGGGACAGGCGGTGGGTGTATTAAGTTTTCTTTGGATCGTATTTATGGCATTTGCCGTCACTGCAGCTAATAATAAAGCGTCGAGCAATAAAGCTGTAATAATGCAAAATGATGCACCGCTGCTTACTGACCCTAAAGGTAAGACCCAGGCCCTGGTACCTGAGGGCACTACCGTAAAGCTAAAGGGAACAGAGGGCAGCTGGGCTGAAATACAACTGCCTGATGGCCGGAATGGCTGGATGCAGACAAGCTTGTTCGATAAAATATAGTCTTGTACTTTCACAGTTCATTGCTGCTACTTGTATGACTAACTACCGGGTGAAGATGCCCCGCCTCATCAAAAAACTTTTTCCGAAGGAAATGGTTTGGGACATGCCGCTGAGCGATGGGCATCCGTCTGTATATATCACTTTTGATGATGGCCCTCACCCTACGGCAACGCCATACATACTGGAGCAACTGGACAAACACAATGCAAAGGCAACCTTTTTCTGTATTGGAAAGAACGTTGTAAAATATCCCAAAGTATTTGAACAAGTAATAAAACTTGGCCACACCGTAGGTAACCATACACACAACCATGTGAACGGCTGGCATACAGAGAATAGGCCTTACCTGAGCAACATACTGAAAGCCGCTAAACATATAGACAGTCACTCATTCCGCCCTCCATACGGACGTATAAAGCTATCGCAAGCTAAAAGATTGCAACGCTCAAAGCCGGCCTGGCGGATCTATATGTGGGATGTGCTGAGCCGGGATTTTGATGTAAACATTACACCGCAGGAATGCCTGGACAATGTGCTGACCAATATTGAGCCCGGCTCCATTGTTGTATTTCATGACAGCGATAAGGCATGGGAACGTATGAGCTATGCGCTGCCCCATGTGCTGGAGTACTGCCAAAACCAAGGCTGGGAGATGAAGGCCCTGCCACAATACTGAAATTAACTATGTACGTAGACACACATACGCATCTATACGATGAACAATTTGATGCTGATAAAGAAGTCATGATACAAAGGGCAATTGATGCAGGTGTGACTAAAATGTACATGCCAAACTGTGACAGCAGCACTATTGCCCCCATGATGAATTATGCTGCTCAATGGCCAGGGAACTGCTTCCCGATGATGGGCCTGCACCCTACTTACGTAAAAGAAAATTACAAACAGGAACTGGATATAGTAGCCGAATGGCTGGCGAAAGAAAAATTCTACGCTGTTGGAGAAATAGGCCTTGACTATTATTGGGACCTGACATTTAAAGAACAGCAGATCGACGCATTCAGTACCCAGGTGGACTGGGCGCTGAAATATGATCTGCCGATAGTAATACACAGCAGGGAGTCAACAAAGGATTGTATAGACATCGTACGCAGTAAGCAGAATGGGAAACTGCGTGGTATTTTTCATTGCTTTAGTGGCACGCTTGATGAAGCAAAACAAATAGCAACGCTGGGCCTGCACTTAGGCATAGGCGGCTCCCTGACCTATAAAAAAAGTACGCTACCGGAAATACTAAAAGAAATACCCGTAGAGCACCTGGTGCTGGAAACGGATGCCCCCTACCTGGCCCCGGTGCCAAACAGAGGAAAACGGAATGAAAGCAGCCATATACCAATAATAGCGCAGAGGCTGGCTGATGTAAAGGAAATGCCTTTAGAGCAACTGGCTACAATAACTACACGAAACGCAGAAAAAATTTTCAATAACTGAGCGAAATAGTTAATTTTGCTGCCCCACAATAATTCGGAGAGATGCTCGAGTGGTTGAAGAGGCACGCCTGGAAAGTGTGTATATCTGTCAAAGGGTATCAAGGGTTCGAATCCCTTTCTCTCCGCTTAATGAAAGTCGATAAGACGCTACAAAGGTTGCTGCACAGACAGCAACCTTTTTGATATAATAATGGATTAGATAGATTATATATTTCCACCATCAGTTTGAGCTCACCACTATTTCTGCATCTACTACTTTATTAAGAGCTATCAAGATTTTAGAAAATGTTCAGGATATCTGTGAATATTCTAAACAACTAGCATATAGCTAAGGATGTAAGGCTAGGTCTGCTACTGCACCAGAGGAATATACCCAATCTACTTTATTACTTGTTCCACAAGACGGGCAGACAAAAGAACCTGAAGCTGCCGCCCCTGTGCAAACATCCCCGACTGATGCGCCTGAACCACATGGGCTGGTGACAACAACGCCGCCGATAGCTGCGCCCGCAGGAAGCGGTGCAGACCAGGTAAGTGAAGTGATATTATAAATTTGACCTGTCATGGCCGAAAGTGTTACATTAGCTGAGGCTACTTGCATACATGCAGTGTTTATAGCAATAAAATGTAAGTGCACGCTACATGACAAGCTGTTTTTTGCATCGACTTCTGTTTGTGCTTTTGCCACCATGCCTGCAAAACATACCAATGCAATAAGAATGATTTTTTTCATGATTATTTGTTTTATAAAACTGATTAAATAAATCTTTACGATTCTTTACGATCTGGTTATAGCTGATATATATATTGTTTGGGGTATTAAAATTTATTGCGCTAAAATATTATCCGCATCAAAGCCATGGGGAAGATATTATTTGAATTCATTAAGGACATAAATTAAGAATGTACCTCGGCGGCACATTCTTAATTTGATCATGCTTTTTTAGTTAATAATGGAAAGTACCGCGGTTGTACTTGCGCAACATGCATATTGCCAGCCAGCCTCCCATTGGCATCCCAGCGTACCGCCTCCGCCTCCATAGTTTGAACTATATGGCCCCAGGGGAGGTGTACAAGGACCTGGAACAGAATTATCTCCTAGGATAAAAATATATGGCCCTGAGGGTCCTGGGCTTATTGCCACCTGAGCAGCAACGATGTCAGTACATGTGGCGCAATAAGAGCCTGCATCGAAGGTAGTTGGTGTACCACAGGGCGGAATTGAGGCTGACGGAAGAGCATACCATGATGCTGTGCAATGTGTTCTATCTGCTACAAGAAGGCGTATACCAACAACATTAGGGCAACAGCCCGACCGGCTGTCAATGTCAATGGTTAGATATTGTTGTGCCGCAGCAAGTAATGTCATGCTGACGAAGGCCATTAGCATTACGATTTTTTTCATAGAATTTAGATTTGATGGAGTAAATAATTTGTTTATTAACTTTTAAGGCAAATTATTATACATATACTCATCATATGTGTCGTTTTGGTAAACGGCGGTTTACATACCTGAATTGCGGGAATTATTTGATGAAAGGTATTTGACAGTTAAATAACCTAAGATTATTCGTATTAATTAAAATATATTTTATTTTAGATTTCGAATTCTATGGTTATAGGTAACATACGGCCTTTTCGACGTTATCGTTTGTTCATTATTGTTATTTCTTTTGGCTTTCCGCTGTTGTTAAAGGGCCAAACACTAAATAGCTTTAACTATAATATTGATAATGGCTTGCCCTCTAATTATATATATAGCGTACTTACTGACAGGCTTGGCTATTTATGGCTGGCGACAAAAAATGGAGTGGCAACGTATAATGGCTATGAATTTAAAATTTATAATCAGTCAGATGGTATTTCAAATGAAGACATCTGGGAACTTTGCGAAGATAAAAAGGGGCGAATGTGGCTTAGTAATATTTCGGAAGAACTAGGCTATGTCTATAATAATAAATATTACAAAGTCCTCTCTAAAGAAATCAATCATATCATATACCCTCGGGATACTCGTTCATTTGGTAATGGAATTATTTTCTGTAGCAGGCATATAGGTGTAGATTGGGGACTATATGTGTGCTTTGTAAATGACAGTATTTTTCGTAAGTTCAATATAACTGGCGCATTTCAGGAGGAGTTAAATCAGCCTACCAGACATCAACACATTCTTTTTGCCACCATTGATGAATATGGTCAGCCTATTATTGATTTTGATGACAAATTTTACAAAGTCTTAATAGGGGATAAGACATTTTCGTTAAAATTTCTTTGCAAGGCCAGGGAGGCATCTAAATATACTCGAGACAATAAATATATTCTATTAAATAATTACCTTCTCTTTTATCCTTATACAATTAAACCACATAAGTTCCATATCATAAAATTGAAAGATGGAACAATGCAGGAAGTGGATTTAGAAAAAATACCAACACATGAAACCATAAATTACATATACACTGATCTCTATGGGAAGAAACATCTTTATTTAACGGGGGAAAATGATTTATTCGAATTTAAGTGCGACGACACCGGAGTCAGGCTTCTGAATACATTTAAAATAAAATCTTTAATAGATGATCCACATGTAAAAAACAATAAAATCACATCAATACATGAAGATTTTTTTTGGGGTAGTTGTATAACCACTACAACTAAAGGATTGTGGTTAAAATATAATCTGACAAATCATTTTAAGAAAGAAAAAAGAATTAACCTGGACAATTACAGTTATGTTGGCGGCATAGACGATAGTCTTTCCTTCTGGTGGTGCGACCTAAGTCATTCTTTAATAAAGGTAACAGCAGACCGCGTACAATATTATAAACAGGACATAAATTATGTTTCCAGCATTGTTCCTATAGCCTATAACACTTTTCTTGTAAATAGCATTCATAGCTATTTCTTTAATGATAAAACCGGGAAAGTTATTAAAGATAATAATATGCCGACCCATATTCGTGCAACATTATTCAATACCTCCAGATCTTTTTATAGCCTTACAACAGATGAGTTTATTTATGTTGATGAGGGACAAATTATTAAGCTGGATCATGAGCGGTATAGAGATATTGTCTACGACTCTCTGCGACAAGTTTGTTGGGCATATAATTTCGACAAGGCATGTATTCACGGAAAAAGTATAAAACGAATTATTCAAAAAAAGGATTTACTAAGATTTGGCGTGGAGCAGATCGAAAAAATCGCCGTAGATAACAAATATGGCAACCTATTTTTCAAAGGGAGTAATAATATTACTGTTTACAATTATGAAAGCAATACTTACAAAGAGTTATTTAAAAACTTTAATCTTAAAGAGACGTCATTCTTGATTCACAATAGCACATTTATTGTGTTTGGAAGAATGGGGATTTTGTTTAGTAAAATCCTTAAACGAGATAGTCTTTCTGCTCCATTGTTTTATCCTAATCTCAAAAACAAAAACTTCAATTTTGTGTATGATTGCGTGGTATTAGGAAACAAATTGTTGCTAAATACGGACAGGGGCTCCTATAGCGTATGCATACCTAGTGACAGTGAAATTATTAAAGCGAAAAACGATAGTCTTTTGTATCGTTATAAATATGTCATTAGTTACGGAGATACAATTCAAAATTTCACCTCCTGCGATACGATCATTGTAAAT
Source organism: Flavipsychrobacter sp. (assembly GCA_051959855.1). Classification (GTDB taxonomy): domain Bacteria; phylum Bacteroidota; class Bacteroidia; order Chitinophagales; family Chitinophagaceae; genus SZAS-30. The sequence continues at coordinate 8,559 of JBQCEX010000481.1, forward strand.
CAAAAAGATCAACGACTTCAATTTGATGTTATTAATCCATTTGGTAATGGGCGCATCAAATATGCTTATAAGCTATCGGCAGACAAGAGCTGGCACGAATTAAATACTAACGAACTTACGTTACCACCTTCGTTAAAACCTGATCAATACTATACTCTGCTGTTAAGAACTTATGACAATGTATGGAAAAACAGTCCGGTTTTATTATACATCTATATTAGGCCATTTTGGTATCAGACAAGTATTGGTTTACGATTTATAGAACTAATAGCTCTGTTACTGATTTTGACCTTTATCTCCTTTGTAATACTTATAACACGGAGATCGGTCGTTAAAAGCATGCAAAAAAGAAATTTAAAAATGGAACTGGAATTAAAATCTATTTATGCCCAGCTAAATCCTCATTTTGTTTTTAACACTTTAACTTCTGCTCTAAATCTTATTACAAAAGAAAAATTTGAGGACGCTCAATTATACATTTCAAAGTTTGCCAAGTTATTGCGTTCTTATTTGAACTCATCAAGAAATAGATTTACCACATTATCACACGAATTAAACAACATAAAAAACTATATAGAAATACAGCAATTAAGATTCCCAGATTTGTTTACTTATGAAATCATCATTAGTGATAAAATTTTTGATCCTGATAAAATAATTATCCCCTCACTGTTGCTACAACCGATAGTAGAAAACGCTATACATCATGGTATACTTCCAAAGGAAAGGGATGGCCATCTGAAGATAGTAATTAATGCCGAAGCCAACAATGAGATAACATGTATAATAGAGGATAACGGTATTGGCCGTAAAAGGTCCGCATTAAATAAAAGCATTAGTCTAAAAAATGAATCGCATGGAACTAATCTAATTAATGAGCTTATCGACATTTTCAATAGATACGAAAAAGTTAAAATAGAAATTAATTATCTCGACAAGGAAGAGCCCCTAACAGGAACAATTGTGCAACTAAAAATAAAAAAAGATCACTATGAAAAAATATAATGCTATTATCGTAGACGATGAACCACAAGCTATCGAGTTATTAGTCAGGCATGTTAACATGCTTCAAAAGAATATCGAGATCTTATCTACTTACACTTCATGGTCAAAAGCATTGGAAGGCTTAAGGACTAAGATAGAAGATTGTGACATTTTATTTTTGGATATCTCTATCAACGGCAGGAGCGGCATAGACCTTTTAAAGATTTTTCCGGACATCAAAAGCGAAGTTATCTTTATTACGGCATATTCCGACTTTGCATTGAATGCTATTAAATTTTCTCCTTGCGGTTATCTATTAAAGCCAATTGATGAAGTAGAGCTTGTTCTTACACTAGATAAAGCGATAACACGTATTGAGACCAAGCGAATGGCAAAGTGCGCCTCTGATAACCATTTTGAAGAAAGAGTGGGCATTTTTAATAATAAAGGAATAGACTATGTAGACATACAGGATATCATCTATTTTGAGAGTGTAAACCAATACACTAAAATTATGACTCAAAAATCAGAGTATATCAGCTCCTATCACTTGGGTAAATTCAGCAACATTACTGATAGATATCCTTTCTTCAAAGCGCATCGTTCCTATGTTATCAACCTGAAAAATATTTTACGGTATGAAACATCGGGCATTGTTATCATGTCGAATAAAAAAGAAATCCCTATATCGCGGTCTCAAAGAAATGTTTTCCTGAAAATTTTTGATGCCATACATTAAATAATCGCTTTGCTCAAATAGCGAATACTTTTATCATTGTGTGAAATCATAGGCATATGCCTTGAAATTATTATCATCAATCATTGTCGCAAACATGCCCTATCATTGACGTGTTCACACCGTATCATTACCATATAGTAGGGCTAATTTTATCTTATTAGTAAAAAGCAAGAAGATATAAAATGATTAGTCAAGCATGTAACATAGTAGCAATTGAATACCTCACACTAGACAGCGTATACCAGGCACCT
>JBQCEX010000482.1:0-2241 GCA_051959855.1 Flavipsychrobacter sp.
ACCTGTTCCAGCTCGTTAATAACAGGTATAATATTGTTCAAATGTCTGCGTATATACTCGAGGCGCTGGGTTTCCGTAAATAAGCCAAGCAATTCATATTCCTGGGTTTTGGAAAGGCCTACAAAATGGGCTATTTCATAGGAAATCAGGGTTTCCTTAGCAGGAAACTTGTTTTCCATATTTAATAAAGAATATAGTCTGCGGACCTCGCTAATGATCAGATCGCTTATTTTGGTATCCTCCCTTTCTGTAATATTTTCAGGATAATTGACTATTGCACCGGAATATAACTTATCAGGAATCTCTTTTACCATTTCCAATACCCTGAAAACTCTTTTGCCTCTTGTACGTATGTCCAATTCTCCGTTTTCATACTCAGTTACCAGTTCCTCTATTTCCATCAGGGTGCCATATTCTTCCACTTTGCGGTCTAACACACAAGGAATACCAAAAGCTTTTTTATCTGCAAGGCATTCTTTTATCAATTGCTTATAACGCGGTTCAAAAACATGCAGGTTTAACGATTCTCCCGGATATACAACTATACTCAACGGGAAAACCGGTACAAAATTCGTCATTGTCTATACTTGCTCTTTATTGTTCAGATTATTGCCGGGCTTAGCTATCATATGCCTTTGCCACAGCAGGAAAAACAAATATACGAATACACCGAATTGAATTTCCAAAAAAGGCTCTACTAATAATGGCACCAACAGCATTATCCAGGTAATGAGAAAGAATGCCCCGGCCCTGCTTTTCTCCAGGTGAATGAGTGGCCATATCAGCCATATTATAAAGATCAACACTGCCAGCAGTCCGCAACCAACAGCAATTGTAAGGAATTGGTTATGCGGAAACAATCGTTGTTCTTCCTTAACCTGAGGATACCATTTATCATAGCCTTTCTTCATTTCCTCCAGTATATCACCCGCACCCACACCGGTTAATGGATGTTTTTTTATCAATTTTAAGGCAATATCATAGGAAATCATGCGCCCCATATCGCTATAGTCTCCTGTTATGTCTCCGCCTTTATATACATCGTAGGTGTACTTTACATAGCTTATGCGCTGCTGAAAGGTAGGTACATATCGGAATGCCAGGAATACAAATAGCACAAATGCGCCCAACATCCCAATGCCTAGCCATTTGTTCTTCTTAAGCCCCACATAAATGCTCCAGCCGAGCACCAGTAAATACCAGGCTACCAGGCCGCTTTTAGCAGAAAGCAAGTGTAAGAATACGCTGCATATCGCTATTGTAATACCTGTAAACCATTTCGCTGTTTTACCCTGCAAATAGGGAAAAACATAGACACACCAGGCTGTAAATAAAGCTATTGTAAGGCTGAAGCAGATATGATCGTTTTCCACCAGTGTGGGCAATATGTTAGAAAAATTATACTGATGAATATAGTAAGCAGGCGCAGATATATAAAACCAGGTGCTATACCCTACTCCCATTAGCATCATTAATCCTGCGCCTATGGTAAATACCTGGAGCTGGTTTATGCTAAACTTTGGTAAAAAACCAAATGCTAACGGCAGAAAAAGAAAGGGCAGCTTGGTATCAATACGCTCATGCCAGCTATGGTGATCGATACTCCAGAAATAGGTAATTGCGTACATGGCTATCCAGCCCAGCCCCAGCAGCCACCATTTATTCTTAAACCACAGTTTGGGATTTACATTCCACAAGGCATTCAGGCCAAAAAGAATGGTTGATACCGTGCACAAGCCTCTTGAGACAAGTAGTCCAAGCATCATTAACAGTGCAAGCCCTATAGCAATATTGGATTTAGATAAGAGTTTATGATTTAGAAATTTATTTTTGCTTACCGAATCCATGATAGCTAATAACGAACTTTAAATACTTTTTAGTGCGGGACAAGATAACACAACTTCTGGCAGAGATACACAACGGCAATTATAATGCATTGGCAAGAGGCATTACACTTGTCGAAAATGAACTGCAGGGATATAATGAACTGCTGCTGCAACTTCGCGACACGCAAAGCGCACGCTTGCTGGGTATCACCGGCCCGCCCGGTGCAGGCAAAAGTACATTGGTTAATGCTTTACTTAGCTACTGGACAAAAAAAGGAAAAAAAATTGCTGTTATAGCTGTAGATCCTTCCTCACCATTCAACTATGGCGCTCTACTGGGTGACCGTATACGCATGAGTGACTTTTATAATAACCCTAATGTATTTATCCGCTCGCTTGCAACGAGAGGTGCTTT
>JBQCEX010000483.1:0-2458 GCA_051959855.1 Flavipsychrobacter sp.
AAACGTTGCTCCATTTTCATCCTTTTATACAGGTCTGTACCCGGTGGCGCTTTCAGAATGTTGACAATAGGCAACGGTATGCCACTCTCCTGTATGAATTGTATCTGCCTCTCAAAGATTCTGTTATCGTCTGTATCGAAACCGACAATAAAGCCTCCGGAAATAATAAACCCTTTATTGTGAATCAGGTGAATGGTTTGTAACAGGTCCTTTTTCAGGTTTTGTGTTTTATGTGACACTTTCAGGCTTTCTTCTGATGGTGTTTCAATGCCTATGAATATATGCCTGAAGCCTGCATCCAGCAGCATTTGCATTAGTTCTTCATCATCGGCAAGATTAACCGTTAGCTGTGTGGCAAAGTAAAAGGAAGGCTTTGTCTGCCTGCGCCATTCTATTAAGGCCGGTAGCAGTTCGGCTTTCAATATGCGCTTGTTGCCTATTAGGTTATCATCGGCAAACAGTATTAGTTGTGTATGCTCATCCTGGCTTATTGCATTTAGTTCAGCAATCACCTGTGCCGGTGTCTTGGTTCTGGGTCGCCTGCCCAGCAAAGCAGTTACATCGCAAAAGTCGCACATGTAGGGGCAGCCTCTGGAATATTGCACTATATCATACAGATACTTGCTTTTATCAATAAGCTCCAAAGCAGGAAGCGGTGATGTGGTAATATCTGCAAACTCTTTAGACTGATAAATCGGTTTAAGTTCATTTTTTTCAAGATCTTCAAGAAAAAGAGGTAGTGTTATTTCCGCTTCGTTCAGCACAAAATGATCTACTCCGGGAAACCTGTAATGCTCATGTGTAAAGAGCGTACCGCCTGCCACTATTTTTACACCCGCCGCCTTGCATCTTTTTATAATCTCACTTACAGACTCTTCTTGCACATTCATGGCGGAAAGAAAGACATAATCGGCCCAGTAAATATCATCGTCTTTAAGGGGTGCCACGTTCAGGTCGGTCAGCCGTTTTTCCCAATGCGAAGGTAAAAGCGCAGCTACCGTCAGTAAGCCTAACGGCGGATAAGCTGCTTTTTTATTGACCACCTTCATAAAATGCTTCATAGCATAGAAGGTATCAGGCATTTCCGGGTAGACTAAGAGTATGCGCAATTGTTTTTTTTTAAGACGTTCCAAATATAGATATTTATACTATAATCTGGTATTACTAATACCCTTCACTCATCCTCATTTGCAACGAGAATATCTTGTCTCGCTTTTGTTACACCACAAGCAACATAAGCAGTCAACATAATCAAGCTGCAATTTCTTCCGGAACTGCTTTTTGTTTAGTTTTACCCTGCTAACTGTACACCTCTGCACTTATGTAAATACTTCTTTCCAACCCGGCAAAATTTCCGCACATTTAGAACTAAATAAACCATAACCTTTCTAAAAGCAACACCAATGTTTCTTATACCATTTATCCGCCTTTCTGTTGGCGCAACATCTCCTGCCAACGCTGCAAAAACACTCTACAACTATGCTATAGCGCTGCTTGACGAGGTGATGAAAAAAAATAACGCTTTTGTAGAACAAGAAGATGGCGAGCGTTTTACATCTATATATTCCAAAACATTTCTGCAGTCTGCAAAAAGTATTTATACGGCCAAGCGTCATGCCAACACATTAGCGGAAGCACTACCTGTATTAAAAGATAAAGTAAATATCTGCGATCTCATAACTATAACAGGCATTAAAATATTCTACCCCAAGCTCTATGAGTTAATAAAAACAAATGGTATTATTTTGGCTGGGCCAATCCCTCACGGAACTTATGACCAGTGGAAGCAGGAATTGCAAGCACTAAGGATAAAGCTGGATGCAGCTATTAAAGGATATGATGACGAAGGCAACAACGGCAATTTCATCCGGGGAATGCTTGCGCTACTGTTCCCACGCCTGAATGTCGTCTATAGGGATATACAGCAGACCGACGAGGAGTATCTCCTCTGCGTGGAAAAAGGAAGAATATGTTCAGCCAACCATTTTGACCTTTATTTCAGCATAGCATATAATACTTTGTAGCAGGATTAACTTCGCTCAGTATATGTCAAAGCAAATCCTTTTTATACATGGCGGTGGCAAAAACGGTTATGAGGTAGACGCAAAAATGGCCGCATCACTACAAGAAGCTTTAGGGAAAGACTACCAGTTGATCCGCCCTCAAATGCAAACAGATGAATCTACTCCTGATTTTGGGTGGCTAAAGCAAATTGGAGAGCAAATTAACAAACTCCCAAACGACGCTATCCTGGTTGCACATTCATTAGGCGCCTCATTCCTGTTGAAATATTTGTCTGAAAATAAAATTCCCAAAACCATAGCAGGCATCTTTCTCATAGCCACCCCATTTTGGAGCGGCAGAGAAGACTGGGTACAGGGTTTGAAATTGCAACAAGACTTTGCCGAAAACCTTCCCACTAATAGCCTGATATTCTTTTACCATGCTTGCGATGATC
>JBQCEX010000484.1:0-6411 GCA_051959855.1 Flavipsychrobacter sp.
CATTGATGAAATCAAAGATCAGCGCCAGCACTATGATGAATAAAAGCGTTGTGGACATAAAAGCAAAGACTACTAAGCGTATTTAATAATGATGGATTCAATAACATTTGCGGCATCTTCGCACTTGTCGGTTACGGTTTCCAGCATTTGATACAGGTCTTTCTTTTTTATCAGTTCTACGGCATTTATCGGTGCGCTGAATAGATCCATCATGGCTTGGTCCAGCAGATCGTCGCCATCATTCTCCAGGCTGTTTATCAGCACGCAGGCGTCTGTTATGGCACGCAGGTTTTTCATATTGCGCAGTTCATGCACGCTTTCATGCAGCGCATTGATAGACTTTGCTATAATATCCCCAAATCCCTTCAGCACGGCATTGTCTTTATCGTTTATTTGGTAGTTCACTATGCGCTTGCCCGCACCCCATATATAGTCTGCTACATCATCCAGCGACGTGGTGAGGTAATGTATGTCTTCGCGGTCGAATGGTGTTATAAAATTTCTGCCCAGCTCTATAAATATGCGGTGTGTTACTTCGTCGTTCTTGTGCTCCAGTGTTTCCAGGCTTTTCAGCAGTGCGTCTCTTTCATATATATCTGCGCTGTTTACAGCTTTAGAGAAAACAGTGGCCATTTCTACCAGGGTCAGGGACACTTCTTCAAATAGGCCATAGAATACTTTGTCTTTAGGCAGGAAGAACTTTACAATTGAGCTGAACGCCATAACAATTATTTAATGAAAATGTAATATTGAGTCGGCGGCAAAAATAGTTCCCTTAAGTCGCAGCTTAAAATGTTAATGTAAAATTAATGATTTCTTAACCTTGGAATAATATAAGAGTTTTAATACAGGCGTACGCGCGGGTCCAGCCATCCGTATAATATATCTGTAAATAAATTCACAACTATAAAGATCACAGCAGTAAGCAATACAGATCCCATCACGATAGGGAAATCAAATTTGTCCAGCCCGTCCACAGTAAGTTTTCCCACTCCCTTCCAGCCAAATATATATTCCACAAAAAATGCCCCCGCAAGCAATTCCGCCAGCCAGCCGGATATGGCGGTTATTACAGGGTTCAGCGCATTAGGCAAGGCGTGCCTGAAAACGATCTTCGCCTTTGATAGCCCCTTGGCATAAGCTGTCCTTATATAGTCCTGGCTCAATACATCCAGCAGTGCGCTGCGTGTCAATTGCGTAATGATAGCCAGGGGCCTTACACCCAAGGCAAGCGCGGGTAATATCAAATTCTTTATCACCAGGTGTTTCCCGGTAAACGGGTCATATTCCCACAGGCTGCCCGTCATGTTCAGTCCCGTGTACCCATGCCACAGGTAGCCAAATAGCCATGCTATGATCAGTCCTGCAAAAAAGGATGGCATAGATATGCCCGCCACGCTCGCCGCAATGGCAGAAGTATCCATCCAGGTGTCTTTCTTTAAGGCTGCCAGTATGCCCAATAATATACCTGCAACAGTTGCCAGCGTCATAGCGGCCAATGCAAGAATAATAGTTCCCGGCAGGGCCTCTGCCAGCACATTGTTCACCAGTCTTTTGGTGCGGTAAGATCTGCCCAGGTAGGGCCATTTCAGCGCCAGGCATTTATTCTTTGAAACTGGGAATAGCGCTGTATAATGATATTTTACCTGGCTCTCTGCATCCCTGCCATGTATGCCTATGGGCGATATATCGTCCAGGTACAGCAGGTAGCGTGTTAGCATAGGCTTGTCCAGGTTCATTTCCCGGCGCACGTTTTCAGTGGTAGCCCTGTCGGTGCGCTGCCCCATTATAAGCCTTGCAGGATCGCCCGGCAATACATTAAAAAGAAAGAATACTAATGTCACTACGCCCCACAGCACCAGCAGGCTATACCGTATGCGTCGTGCCAGGTAGCGCAGCACTATTGTAGCAACATTTTATTGTCCTGCATCGTAAAGCTCTTAGGGTAGTCGCGATAGCTCCATTTAGACTGTACTATGCCATCTTTCATCAGCATCAGGCCGGGATTGCTGCGCATCACCGTCTTGGTTACGGTTGCATCCAGCTGCAGGAAGTCCACATTCTGCAGCTTCCAGCGCTGCTGCAGTGCCATAGCGTCCTGCTTGCTCGATGAGCATACCACGTATACATTCATACCTTGCTTGCGTGCCTCCGTTATTAGGTTGTGCAGCCTGTCCAGGTTGTCTTCCCTGGCGCTGTTGGCATCCCGCACGAACAGCAGGAAGGTATAGCCTTTGGCAGTCAGTATCTCCTGCGTATGGTCATTGCCGTCATAGTCGGTCAGGGTAAAGTCATGTATCAGTGCCTCGCCGGTTGCTTCCTTTATTAGCTTATCCTTGCGGTCCACAAATTTCCAGGTAGTGTCCTGCCATGGGTAGTTCTGCATATTGAACTCTTTTTTCACGCCGTTCTTTTCGTATATCATCACGCTTTCATATACGGCCGGGGTAGCACCGGGAGGTATCTGCATTTCCTGCCACAGGTTGCTGCCGGGCTTGTAAGGCAGACAGTCATAATACGGCAGGTGTTCCAGCGACCACCACTGCGATCCAAAAGCAAAAAATGCTGTAAGTATGATAATGGCAGTATTCGGGTATTTGGGCAGTAGCGGATGCACCCGCTTGCGCATCGCAAACAGGAATATGCTCAGCAATAGTAACACCACATCTTTATAGAAAGTAGCACTGTTAGATATCTTAATACATGCACCAAAGCAGCCGCATTCTTTCACTGTACCCGTAAACCATGCATAGGCCGTCAGGAAGGTGAACAGCATATTCAGCAGCAGCAGCAAAACAGAGAAAACCCTGAAGGCAAACCCCAGCAGCACGGCCATACCACACAGTATCTCAAATGAGATCATGATAATAGAGAAGATGAATGCATACGGCTCCATGAAGTTCATATGCAGCACTTCAAAGAATTCCTTCATCTTATATACAAGTCCCAGTGGATCATTGGCCTTCACCAGCCCCGAGAATATAAATAAAACACCCACCACAATTCTTACCAGCCAAAGGAAGTATTTCATATAGCTATTGCTGTTTTTCTATTGTTTTGCTTTTCTATTAATGTCTACTATCGCTATCTTAACTTACGACTTATGACTTACAACTGACGACTCCGAAATCTTTATCAAAGCAAAGATTCCATAGTTCACTATGTCTGTAAAGTTTGCATCCATGCCCTCGCTCACTATTGTTTGCCCGTCATTGGCCAGTATTTGTTTTATGCGCAGCAGCTTCACCAGTATCAGGTCCACAAACGACTCCTGCGACATATCCCTCCATGCCTCGCCGTAATCATGGTTTTTTTGCAACATCAGGTCCTGCACCTTTTTTGCTTCACGTTCATACCACATCCTGGCCTCATCCGCGCTTAGCTCAGTTGTTGCATCTTTAGGCATAGCTCCCTGTATCAGGGCTATTATGCCATAGTTCACTATGCCTATGAACTCACTTTCTATACTATCCTGTATTTTTTGCTCACCGTTTTCCTGTATCTGGCGTATGCGCCATGCTTTTATATATATCTGGTCAACGATGCTTATGGGGCGCAGTACCCGCCACGATGTGCCATAATCTTTTGCCTTCTTTACATACAGGTCTTTGCATTGTGCCAGTACCTGCTCATACTGTTGTATAGTGTGCGTCATTGTTCTTCCCGTTTCATGTTTTATCTATGGCCTTTTCTCTTCCGCTGAAAACATTCCTAAATTACACCCCGAAAACCATACTTTATTGTGAGTTTCAAAAATACACTTTTACCCATACAAACCACGCTTCAAAGCAAAGGTCGCCTCCTCGACCTTGCTCAGCCTGTTGTAATGGGCATTCTCAATGCCACGCCCGATAGTTTCTATAATAAAGGTAAGGACAGTGACAAAGACAGCCTGTTAAAGATTGCTGAAAAAATGATACGTGACGGGGCTGCTATATTAGATATAGGTGGGGCTACCACGAAACCGGGCGCTTCACTTATATCACCACAGGAAGAATTGGATAGGGTAATTCCTGCCATAGAAATAATTCATAAAAGTTTTCCTGATGTATGGTTGTCTGCCGATACTTACAATGCGGTGGTTGCAAAAGAAGCAGTTGCTGCGGGTGTATCAATTATTAATGACGTCAGCGCCGGCCGCTTCGATGCCAATATGTTACAAACAGTGGCCGGGTTAAAGGTGCCTTACATAGCCATGCACATGCAGGGAACTCCGGAAACCATGCAGCTCGATCCCCAATATGGCGATGTAGTTGCAGAAGTGCGTAGCTATCTGCAGAATGTTTGTGATCAATGCTATAATGCTGGTATTACAGATGTTATTATCGACCCTGGCTTTGGTTTTGGCAAAACATTGCAGCATAATTTTTCCTTGCTCAATGAGTTACATACGTTCCGCATTTTGGGTAAGCCTGTACTCGCTGGCATTTCACGTAAATCAATGATATGCAAAGCACTTAAGGTCAATCCTGACCATGCCCTGAATGGCACCACGGCATTGCACATGGCTGCCCTTCAACAGGGGGCGTCCATTCTGCGCGCGCATGATGTAAAGGAAGCAATGGAAGTGATTGCTCTATTTAGCCATTTTTAATGCCTGTATCTACCTGCCAGCCTTGGGATGGCTTAACGGTGGCACAGCTCGGCCCCCCATCTTTTCCTGTTCCTGGAACGCTTGCACTTAATACAGCCTCTGGGTGCTTATGCAGCAAGTCAATAATATCCCAGCCAATATTCGTAAGCGGTATTTTTATTCTGCGGCTCCAGCCATCTTCCTGTCCGGCGTATGTGCCCACGTCTATATAGAAGAATTGGCTTCCAGGTTTGCCTTGCACAAAAGGTCCTGTAAATCTGGGCTCATTTATCTTTTGTGCATCATTTTTCAACTGTATGGTCAGGCTAAACTGTATATCTCCGCCATCCGACCGTTGTGTTTGAATAGTCTCATATTTACTGCCACTTCCTTTCTGAATGCCAAAATCAACTCCTGTCGGAGGCTTCTGAAGTATTATATGAAGTATGATATCCATGCGCTAAAGGTAAATAATACGCCTGTTCATTCTTCTTTAGTTTATGTATTTGTAATGCAGAATGTGCTGATTGGGAAATATTTACTCACTTTTTGTGTAGCATCTCCTTGATTTCAATAATGTTTTTTGGACAATTGTTGCCAACCAACCATATTTATTTAATTATAAACACAACTAATGGTCATTGTCTGTGGGCATAAAGTTTTCGAACTTTAGCAAAATATGTCCTCGTCAAAGAAGTCCATATATAGTGCCATGTTTGCCGACATGCTCATTGCAATAACAAAATTTATTGCAGGGGGCATTAGCCATAGTACCACTATGATAGCAGAAGGCGTGCATTCGCTGGTAGATACGAGCAATGGACTTTTGCTTTTGTTCGGCTTCAAAAAGAGCAAACAAAAACCCGACGGCAGGCATCCCTTTGGCTATGGACGTGAAATTTACTTCTGGTCATTCATTGTTTCCATTCTCATTTTCGGCTTGGGTGGCGGTGTTTCCATATACCAGGGTATTACGCACATGATTAAGCCTGTGCACCAGCACCATCCCCTTATGAACTACATAGTGCTGGCTATATCCTTTGTGTTCGAGGTTGTTTCTATTATAATTCCTGCCAGGCAGTTTATCAGGGAGAAAGGTGATCTTTCCTGGTGGCAGGGCCTCATTAATAGTAAAGACCCGGCTGTTTTTACCGTGTTGCTGGAGGACTTTGCAGGCATTTTGGGTGTCATTATTGCAGCCATCAGTATTTTTATTAATCAGCAATTTAAGCTGCCGTATGCCGATGGGCTTGGTTCACTGTTGGTCGGCATATTGTTGGTTGTCGTATCGCTCATCATAGCACGCGAAAGTCGCAGCCTCCTGATGGGCGAGGGTATAGCAGACGAAAATCATAGGAAAATAATAAGGCTGGTTGAAAAAGATAAAGCTGTGCAAAAGGTCATTAGCATGCACTCCACCTACCAGTCACCCGATGAGGTCGTATTAATGCTCATCGTAGCCTTCAAGGATAACCTCGTAACCGAAGACATCAATGATGCAATAGACCGCCTTCGCAAAACCATCCGCAAACAATTTCCCCGCATTCGCTACATTATGATAGAACCGCAGGAGTTGCCTGCAATCACCACCAGGCCACAGTAATCTATATTGTTTCCCTCCCTTGCAGGTGTCCTCACCTGCAAGCTCGCGCAGGACAGTCAAACCATATCTCTACATTGTACTTTTAATTTCGTATCTAACTTCCCACCTCGCAGAATGTGAATATCTTTTCTTGGAAACCGCCTATCTCCAATAGTATATTGCGTTCATCAGCTAATAAGCTAATCATCAGATCAGCTAATGAGCAAAAGTTCTTTGACATACTGTAAACCCTAAT
>JBQCEX010000485.1:0-15907 GCA_051959855.1 Flavipsychrobacter sp.
TGCCCCGCTTATAGGGTCTTTTGAATAAACAGGTATGCGTACCAGCACAAAAGGGCGCTTACGCTCCATACCCATTATTAATTTATAGTTACTTGCAGCTTCAGTTTTCACACTATCAGGCAGGTCCACACCGGTTACATATACTTCATCCTTTAGCTCAACCTGGGGCAAAACATAATTACTCAATTTAATACGCTCGTATACATATCCATTATGTATATCTTTTATATTAACGTGGTAGCTATTGCTGCCTGCAAGCGCTGAAAAACCACACAAAAAGCACAACCCGAAGGCGATAATAATTTTTTTCATTCTTTTAGGGTAGAACCGTGAACTTTTATTATTTTTAGAATTCAGCACTCATTAACAAAATTACAGAATATTTAAGTGCCTTAGCACTATCCGAAATAGGCATAGAGCTATACAAAAACGTGAAACTTTAAATATTATTATTATGGTGTGCTGTGAAAAATTCAAGTTTTTTTTGTTCTAATTAATTGAACGCTTGACATTTTGAAAAGAATGCTCTATCATTGTAACACTTTTAACAATTTTTCAACCCAATTCGTAGCAAATATTTTTCTCTGATTATGAAAAAAACTCTCTTCGGCGTGAGCTTGCTGTGTATCGGGGCAGCTACTGTTTTTACAAGTTGCTCTTCTAAAAAATCTCACAGCGGTGTTTCTGACAAGACAGGTTGGGACTACAATGATTCAAAGCTGGGTGGCTTTGATGTTCCTAACTATCCTGGGCAGCAGATGGGACCGGGCCTCACCTTTGTAGAAGGTGGCCGTTTTACAATGGGACAGGTGGAGGATGATCTTCCTACCGTAGAGCGCAATAACACTCCTCGCACAGTATCAGTTTCTTCTTTCTATATGGATGAAACCGAAGTAGCCAACGTTCACTATCGTGAATACACCTACTGGATGAAGCGTTCTTATGCTAATGACTATCCTGAAGTAATGCAGAAAATACTGCCGGACTCTACCGTTTGGCGCCGTGCTCTTGCATATAACGAACCTTTGGTTGAATATTATTTCCGCCATGCTGCTTACAACTACTATCCGGTAGTAGGTGTTAACTGGTATCAGGCTAACGAATATTGTAAATGGCGCAGCGACCGTGTAAATGAGTACATCCTCATCAAAAACGGTATGCTGAAGAAGAATCCAAACCAGGTGAACGAAGACGTATTTACCACTACTACCTATGCAGCTGGTCAATACGAAGGTACTCCTGGCAGAAACAAGAAAAAAGATCTTGATCCTAGCGGTGCAGGCAAACGTAACGTTGACTATTCTGATGGTTACCTGTTACCAAACTACCGCCTCCCAACAGAAGCAGAATGGGAATACGCTGCCTTGGGTCTTATATCTAACAATCCTCAGCCTGAAACTAAACGTCGTCGTGGTGAGGAAGTTATTACAGAACGTAACACTTATCCTTGGGGTGCTAAAAACACTACTCGCTACGGTCTACGCAACGAATATCAGGGTGAATTCCTGGGTAACTTTAAGCGTGGCGCAGGTGACAACATGGGTGTTGCCGGTGGTCTGAATGATAATGCTGACATACCTGCTCCGGTTTACTCTTACAAGCCAAACGCTTTCGGTCTGTACAACATGGCTGGTAACGTGAGCGAATGGACACTGGATACTTACCGTCCTACAACTGACGAACAATCTGATTTCCGTCCTTTCCGTGGTAACGTTTACGAAACGTACAAACGCAATGCTGAAGATGGTTCTCTGGAAGATAAAGACAGCATCGGTCAGGTAGAAAGAAGAGTAATGACTCCTGAGGAAATACAATCTAAGGAAGATGAACACTTCGTGTTGAAATACCCTGATGCCAGAGACTATGGCGATGGCGACAGTACTTCTCAATACACTTATAACTACGGTGTTACTTCACTGATCAACAATGACGCAAAAGTTATTAAAGGTGCTTCATGGGCTGATCGTGCTTACTGGATGTCTCCTGGCACACGCCGCTTCATGCAGGCTAATCAGGCTAGCTCTACTGTAGGTTTCCGTTGCGTTATGGATCGCTTAGGCAGTCCTAATGGCGACAACAGGGAAACTGCAGGTAACCACTTCGGTAAAGACAAAAGAAAAGGTTAATTAAACTCTTGCTTATAAATAAAACCCCTCTCAAAACGAGAGGGGTTTTATATTTTTACACAAAACACTAACCGTTGGATATCGCAGCACTATACGACATTTATCTTCAACACCCATCAGTACAAACAGATACCCGCAAGCTAAAACAGGGCGATATATTCTTTGCGTTGAAAGGAGATAATTTTGATGGAAATAAATTTGCAGATCAGGCCCTTGAGAAAGGTGCTGCGTATGCAATAATTGATGAGCCTCTATATAGAAAAGACGATCGCTATATCGTAGTAGAAAATGTGCTGTCCACATTGCAGGCGCTGGCCCGCCATCATCGCAGGCATTTCAATATTCCTTTTATCGCTATTACAGGTTCTAACGGTAAGACAACCACTAAAGAATTAATTACTGCAGTTCTGAGTAAGAAATATAGAACCTACGCCACAGAGGGCAACCTGAATAACCACATAGGTGTTCCTTTAACGCTGCTTAAAATAAGGCAGGATGCAGAAATGGCCGTCGTTGAAATGGGCGCCAATCACCTGCGCGAAATTGCTTCTTACTGTGAAATAGCCCTGCCTACACATGGTATAATTACAAACTGCGGTAAAGCACATATAGAAGGCTTTGGTGGCCTGGAAGGCGTTCGCAAAGGCAAAGGTGAGCTCTACGATTTTCTCAGGGAGAATGACGGCACTATCTTCCGTAACGCAGATCTTTCCTATCTCACCGAAATGGCGCATAATATCCCTACACAGATCACTTACGGCACTGCTAATGCTCACTACATCGGAAAAACATTGACAGACGATGTATTCCTCTCCTTAGCAGTCTTAACAAGTGGCGCAGAAACAACCATACGCACTCACCTTGTGGGCAGCTATAACTTCCCCAACGTTATGGTGGCCATAGCCCTGGGCTTGCATTTTGAAATAGGTATAGATGACATCAGGGCAGCCATAGCAGCCTACAACCCCGATAATAGCCGCTCACAATGGATGGTAAAAGGCAGTAATAAAGTTATAGTAGATACCTACAATGCTAACCCCACCAGCATGCAGGCTGCTATCACCAATTTCGCAGCCGCCAATCTGCCGGATAAAATACTGTGGATCGGCGCTATGAAAGAAATGGGTACAGAGGAAGAAAATGAGCACAGAGCATTAGTTGCGCTGATCGACCAGTACCAATGGAAAGATGTAATACTGGTAGGCAAGGAGTTCGAGCACGTGAAAGCAGCACATACCTGGTTCGCCACATCTGCAGAAGCCGCTGAATTTGTCAAGGCACATCAGCCTGCAAATAATGCTATCCTGGTAAAAGGTTCACGTGGCAGTAAGATGGAAGTATTGGTAGAAGCGCTGAATGGATAATTATTCTTCTTTCAGCGTTTCATCTATACGGTTGATCATACCTTTTAATGCATCATGTATTATGGGGTTATGTGCATCTGTAGCACTGTCAGCAGCATAGCTCAGCAGGCACATGGCTATAAAGTCCTGGTCATCTTTGCCGGCATAATGGTTCCGAAGGTCCATCACCTTCTCATCTGCCAGCTTTATAGCCTTACGCACCACTTCCTCCTCATTCGCTTTTATGCGAATGCGGTAGCTGCGGCCCGCAAGCCATACGTTTATGGATATTAACTCGTCAGACATGTTGTTCCTGTGTTATAGCAGGGTTACTAACTCTTTTATGTATCAGGCGTTTCTGGAAAAACACCAACACCAGCACACCCACACTTATTGCAGCGTCAGCAATATTAAATACCGGTTCAAAAAATACAAAATTTCTTCCGCCAAAGAAAGGAACGCTATTCGGCACTACAGACTGTGTTTCTATCAAAGGGAAGTAAAGCATGTCCACTACCTTACCATGCAAAAATTTACCGTAGCCTTTGCCAAATGGCACCAGCTGCGCTACATGCGGCTGTATGCCTCCATGGGGGCCAAATGAATAGTAGTAGGGGCTTTCAGAAAATATTAGCCCATAGAACATGCTATCTATCAGGTTGCCCAATGCACCTGCCAATATCAAAGCGCCGCATATTATTAACCCTTTCCCGTAGCCCTTCTCTACAAAACGTTTTAAGATAAAGAACCCCGCAGTTACAGCCGCCAGGCGAAACAGGGTAAGTATCAGCTTCCCGGTTTCTGCGCTGCCCAGTTGCATCCCAAAGGCCATACCTTCATTCTCTATAAAGTGCAGGCGGAACCAGTGTCCGAATACATTCACTTCTTCACCATAGTAAAAATGCGTCTTTATATAAAACTTCAGGGCCTGGTCTGCTATTATTATCAGGAAAACGATGAGTAATGCGTGGCGATATTTCACTACTTGTTGGTATTTATTTGCTTAATGCCCAAAGATACAGTCCCTGAGGCATTACCGGAAAATTATGATATTTAAATATTGCTAAAGCTGCCCTTATTGCGCATTTTCATATATCACCTGCAGCAGTGTTTGTCCTACGGCCTTCAGCGTATTCTTGTCTATAATGTCCATATTGTCCTGGTGCGTATGCCAGTGTGGTGCAAAGGCGCTCTGTGAGTTCGTACTCAGGTTTATTATATCAATAGTAGGTATATGCGCAATCCTGTTCACAAACATATGGTCGTCTATTATACTTGCGCCCTGTGCATAGGGGAAATAAGATGAGAAGCCTGCTGTTGTAGCCGCCTGCCATACCTGCTGCTGCACATTGCCTGCATATTGAGTAGAAAACCCTTCTAATGGGAATTGTGCGTTGCGTGCACCCACCATGTCCAGCAATATGCCAAAGCTGGCAGTATATCCCGGCACATGCGGATGATTGGCCCAGTATTGTGTACCCAGGCAATAAGAATTTTCACCCCAGTTATCTTTTCCATAGTCCTCTACGTCTGTCAGCAGTATATCTACACCTAAGCTATCGGGTAATTTATTGGCTTTTATGGCATCCGTCAGTTCTATTAGCACAGCTACCCCACTGCCGGCATCATCTGCTGCCAATATTGGCTTGTCCTTATCCTTTGTGTCCATATCAGCCCACGGGCGACTGTCCCAGTGGGTCAGCAATAATATTCTCTTGGTTGCTTTAGGATGTATACTGCCTATAAGGTTGATACAAGGCAGCATCTTACCATCCCCTCCTTTCACATGCGCATTTTGCCTGTACACTGTATCACAGGCTTGCTTCAGTTTGGCCTCCATCCATGCAGCACATTCTTCCTGCGCCTTTGTGCCGGGCACACGTGGCCCGAAAGCCACTTGTTGTTCCACGTATCTGTATGCTGTGTCTGCATTAAAGTCGGGGACCTTAATTTTTTTAACTTCCTGCTGCTGTTCGGTATTGCTCGTTTGCTCTGTGGCGGGTTTATTATTATTACAGCTTGTAGCCCACAGTGCGGACCCAAAGGCTATATACAAAAGGTATTTATTGCCAGGTTTCATGAAGTGAATATCTGAATTTGAGTTAAAAAAAATGCCTTGTCTTACGACAAGGCAAAATAACGAAGTTTTTATACCTCACTATTGAGAAAGTTTTGTTTCTGCACCCTGCAGTATCTCTTTACTTCCGGGATCATCTGTTTGTATGAAGGCAAATATGTTGCAATGTTCAGCTATCCACGCATCCGGAACGGTGTATTTATAGGTACGCTGATATACTCGGCCTACCTCTTTATTAGCTACACTGGCAAGAAAGCCATCGCCTGTGGCCTGCGAAATAGTTGCGCGCAGCACATGGTTTTGCGTATATACGGTATCATAATGTACTGGTAATGGGTTATTATCTTCCTGGGCTTCCATTATACTATCTTCCAATATACCAACTGTCATTTTTACATTCTTATTAAAAGCTTGTGTAAAAACCGATCTCACTGTAACGGTTACCACTCTGCTGGCTTTGTCAAAGCTGCTATTGATGTATAAGCTCACAGGGGCTGTCACATTTATTCTGGCATCCACCTGTGTAGTCCATATTGATCTGTCTAGTTGTAAGCTGGCTGGGGTACCTGCCTCCACTCGGTCCACACCTGCACCTGGCAATTGGTTTACACTGCCATATATTGTATTACAGATCGTAGTAGCATCATCAGTCCTTAAGTCCTGAACAGTTAGCGGGTTAGGGTCTGTATTGCCATTATTCTTTTCATATAATCCCACAGCAACCACTCTGCCCGGGTATTTGGTTTCTAAACCTGCAATAGCAGTATGTCCCTTAGGGCAGTTAGAACAGCTCACGCCGGTAAATTCTTCTATTACTACATTCCTTTGCTGCACAGTATCATTTGTTTGCACATAGGTAGTATCCACCTTAGTCGATTTACCTCCGAAATCAATTGCAGGCCCTTTTTCAGTACAGGCTGCAAATAAAAAGGTGCCTGCAACGCCCGCCATGACCAAAATTCTTTTCATTATTTAATCATTCTTTAACCTTACGAAATTAGTGTATTACTCCCATATAACGAGCAGCTTACAAAATGCCGAGCCTCATAATATAGTTTTCGTTTAACTTTACCTTTCGGCAAATACATAGTTTTTATGGAAGAAAGTAAGCGTCAGAAGCAGGTGGCTAAGCTGATAATGGAAGAAATGAGCGATATTTTTCAGCGGGAGGGTATTAATATTATTGATGGCGGCATGATATCCATTTCCAAAGTCATGGTTACACCCGACTTGCTGGAAGCTCGTATATATTTAAGTTTTTTTCAGGTAAAAAATCCGTCTGAATTACTGCATACTATTAAGGAGCGCACAGGCGAGTTGCGAAAAATACTAGGCAACAGGGTGCGCAATCAGTTGCGCCGTGTGCCCGAGTTGCAGTTTTTTACAGACGATACCCTGGAGCATGTCTTTAAGATGGAGCAGCTCTTTAAGCAAATAGAAGAAGAACGCTCAAAAAACAAATCTTCAGAACAGGAATAGCTGATGAACCGCACCCTGGTATGGCATCTTGCTTTTAGATATTTGCGCGGCAGGCGCACGCTGAATGCTGTGCCGCTGCTCTCACGCATCAGCATGGCTGCCATAGCCGTAGGGGCCGGGGCTATGATCATTCTTTTTTCGGTTTTCAATGGTTTTGAAAATTTAGTCAAAGACCTCTACCGTGCTTTCTATCCTGAAATAAAGATCAGTCCGGCAAAAGGCAAGTTTTTTTCATTAAGCCCCGCTCAGGAGAAGGCTATTGCAGGCACTCAGGATGTCGGGCACGTTTCCTACAGCATATCAGACAATGTGCTCATTACCAGTGGCGAAGACCAATACGTAGCCACCCTGAAGGGTATAGACCGCAATTACTTCAAGGTTAATGACGTACTGCCCTATATAGTAGCAGGCCGCGACTCTATTACCGATTCGCCCAATCACACAGCCATTATAGGCGAGCATATCGCCAATCAAATGGGCCTTGATGTCGATAATGCCTTTACAAAACTTACGCTCTACTACCCCAACGCCAGCGTAGTTAATCCTATATTAAATCCGGAATCTGCTTTCCAGGCTTTGGTCTTAAAGCCCGATGGTGTCTTCCATATTCAGGATGATTTCGATGCCAAGTATGTCCTGGCAACTTTCAGTAGTGTACAGGGCTTGTTCAATGAACAGGGCAAGTATAGCAGCATAGAGATAAGCCTTAACAAAGGTGCAAATCCTGACGAGGTAAAACAACGCCTGCAAAAGATTGCTGGTGCTGCTTATAAAGTAGAAACCCGCTATGAGCAGAACAAAACGCTCTACATGGTAATGCGGGTAGAAAAATGGATAGTTGGTGGTATTCTGCTGCTGGTACTCATCATTGCATCTTTCAACATGGTAGGTGCGCTCTCTATGCTGGTGTTAGCAAAGCAAAAGGATATGGCCATATTAAAAGCTATGGGTGCAGGCCGCAACACAATTAGGGGAATATTCCTGGCTGAGGGCGTATTATGGGCCTTAACAGGCGGGCTAATCGGGTTGTTGCTCGGCACTATTCTATGCATTTGTCAGCAACAATTCCATTGGGTTAAAATAGGCGGCGCCTTTGTGGTTGATGCCTACCCCGTCCATTTCCAGTTCCTCGATTTTATTGTAGTAATTGCCACCATTATATTGGTGGGCCTCTTGGCTGCCTGGTATCCCGCCATGAAGGCTTCAAAAACTGAAATAATAGACTTGAAGAGCACTTAGCATAGTCTAAAAAAATAAAGGATTACCGATCGGTAATCCTTTAAATATAGTTTGCCTATCAATTTACATTTTCTCTGGCAATCTAATGCCCAGCAGGTGCATAGCATGTCTTAGCACTTGTGCTGTCATTATGATCAGTAGCAAACGCAGATGCTTCTTTTCTTCATTTTCTGCTTTAGCTATACTATGTTCATCATAAAAAGAGTTGAATAGCTGTGCCAGCTGAAAAGAATAGTTGCACAGCAGTGATGGATTGTATTCCTTGCCTGCATCTTCCAGCACATCAGGATATTGTTCCAGCGCTAAAGCCAGTTTCTTTTCGGCAGGGAAAATTTCTTGCGTCAGGCAGAATGATTGGAACTTAGTGCTGTCAGGCAACACAGGGCAACCTTCCTTACGCAATATAGAGCAGATACGTGCATGTGCATATTGTATAAAGGTGGCAGTAAATCCATGCAGGTCTATCGATTCCTTAGGGTCAAAGATCATTTTCTTCTTAGGGTCTACGCGCAGCAGGTAAAACTTCAGCGCACCCAACCCTATAGTGTCATACAGCTTATTAAGCTCTTCACCTGAAAAACCTTCCACCTTTCCGGCTTCTTCAGTTTGCTGCTTCGCCAGGCTCACCATTTCATCTATCATATCATCGGCATCTACCACAGTTCCCTCGCGGCTTTTCATGCGTCCTGAAGGTAGCTCTACCATACCATACGACAGGTGATAGATACCATCCGCACATGGCTCACCCAGCTTCTTCAGTATCAGCTTCAGCACCTGCATATGGTAGTTCTGCTCATCAGCAATCACATATATCGACTGGTCCAGCTTATAATCATTATATTTTAGCTTCGCAGTGCCCAGGTCCTGGGTTATATATACTGATGTGCCATCGCCTCTCAGCAGCAGCTTGTGGTCTAGTCCTTCCTCTGTCAGGTCCACCCACACACTGCCATCTTCTTTCTGGTACAGCACACCCTTCTTCAGCCCCTCTTTCACTATTTCTTTACCCAATAGGTAAGTATCGCTTTCAAAATATAGCTTATCAAAGTCCACGCCCATTTTGTCATAGGTCTTATCAAATCCTTCATACACCCAGCCATTCATCATAGCCCACAGCTCGCGCACTTCAGTATCTCCAGCCTCCCACTTACGCAGCATTTCCTGCGTATCTTTCATTATGGGCGCTTCCTTTTCGGCTGTTTCTTTGTCCATCCCCTCGCTCACCAGCTTTTCCACTTCTGCTTTATAAGCATCATTGAATTTCACGTAGTAGTCGCCCACCAGGTGGTCACCCTTCTCATGTACGCTCTGCGGCGTAGCGCCGTCAGCATAACGCTGCCAGGCTATCATCGACTTGCATATATGTATGCCCCTGTCATTTATCAGGTTTGCCTTCACTACCTGTTTGCCGTTTGCTTTTAGTATTTCGGCTGTTGCATAGCCTAAGAATATATTACGCATGTGGCCGAAGTGCAGCGGCTTATTGGTATTGGGCGAAGAGTATTCCACCATCACGCGCTTGTCCTGCTTTGGCTTCTCCCCATAGTGCGCATCATTGAAATGGTTGAGCAGAAAGTTTACCCAATAGCTGTCTTTCACAGTCAAGTTTAGAAAACCGCTCACTATATCGTAAGAAGTAAAAAGCTCTGTTTTTTGCAGCAGGTAGTCGCCTATAATTTTGCCCAGCTCATCAGGCTTCTGTCGCAGCAGCTTCACAAACGGGAATAGCACCAGTGTATAGTCACCCTTAAATTCAGGCTTTGTCTGGTTCACTGTTATAGCAGTAGCACTAATATCTACATTCGGGAACAGGTGCTTCACAGCATCCTCGGCAGCCAGTCTTATTTGCGCAGCAAGCGTCATCTCAAAAAAGTTCTTTTTAACTGCGCAAAAATACAATATGCCTTTTGTTCCATAGCATAAAATATCTGCTTATGATAATCACAGCCTCAACCTGTGTACATGTACGCACTTTTTAATTTTCTATTTTAAATTCTTACTTAACAATGTGGATATGTTTCTTGGAAACCGCTTGTTAATAATAGTATATTACAAACATCAACTGGTTAGCTTATCGTCGATCAGCTAATCAGCAAAAGTTCTTTGACACACTGTAAACCCTTTTTCCGGTCAGTATTTTTTCCTGCCACCGGAAATTTCACCTCAAATCCGCCACAGGCGCAGACATGCTGTTCCCGCCATCGGAAAAAACCGGAAATTTCCGGAAAATCGCGCCAAGGACTTTCGTTCACCACACGCGATTGCCAATGAGTAGTAAATGTGACATTTTGCGACATTCCTGCCCATCAATGTTACTTTCGGAAAAATCTTAATAACTAAGTAAGATCAGTCATCTCAGCCATTTTACCGAAAGAAAATCTCCAAAAACTTTTTCTGTCACACTGGTAGTTTTACCTATTTGCTCCGTCTTAGTATACGTTATTGATTTATTATATTTGTAACAGCCACTAAGCAAAATGAAGAAGATCTCCACAAATGCATTAGCTGTAGGCTTACTGCTGTTTAGCAGTTGCTCAGAAAAATTTCATGTTGCAGCACCATACAAAAACATAACCATAGTATATGGCTTAATGGATATGTCAGATACCGCTCACTATGTGCGCATTGAAAAAGCCTTTCTCGATGACAGCAAAAGCGCTATTGCAATGGCTCAGGTTCCCGATTCAAATTATTTCAGGCAACTGAATGTAACGATGCGGAAAATATCCAACGGTTCTGTTGTTGATAATATCCCTTTGGTCCGTGTTGATCTCACTGCGGAAGGTTACCCTAAAGATTCAGGCACTTTTTTCACCACACCTAACTATGCTTATAAATTCAAAGCTGTGCTGGATCCGAATTATACTTACCGACTGGTTATCTACAACCCTGCCAGCGGCGAAACAGACTCTTCGGAAACAGCCATTATCAGCAGCGATCCTACTATTTTTCATGTCCCCATTTTCGATCTGCTTTCTGATACGATAAGCATTGCAAAAACTACGGTCGGTAACAATTTCAACCTGGTCATAACACCACCGCCCAATGCGGCTATATTCCAGGCTGTTATGCGCTTCTTCTATGTGGACAAAAGTGTCATAGATGGGTCTGAGAAAGAGAAATATGTCGACTGGATTATGGATACTGAACCCAATGAAGGTTCAAAAACTTTTATAATGAAGATACCCAATGTAGAATTCTATTCATTTCTCCGCGATGCCATCGGTCCTCCGTCTTATGGCATTGAACGGTATATGGACAGTATGAATCTATTTATTACTGCGGCCACAACAGACATGTATAACTATATGATTGTTTCGAATGCACAAAATTCAGGAATTACCAGTTTCGAGATTAAGCCGGTGTACTCTAATATCAAAGGCACAAGTACACTTGGTTTGTTCACCTCCAGGGTAGTTATAAAATATTACCGCATGCACATAAACAAGGAGTCACTGGATTCACTGGAAACCAACCCGATTACGCAGCTCATCAACATTCACGGTTTTAAACAATAAGACCGGCAGAATGCCGGCCCTATTGATAACTATAAACACCATCTATGAAACTCTTTAATACACCACCAGTTTTTCGGTATGGTTTTGCTCCGGTGTCACTATTTGCACCAGGTACATACCTTTCGCTGCAATATTGGCTGCAGGTATTTCTATACGATTTGTATTGCCATTCAATTTCTGCTGCGTCCTATATACCACCTTACCCGCAATATCGGTCACTGTCACTTCCGCTACCCCATTGCCCGCCTCATTAACTACCAGGTAGGCTGCGCTGCTGGTTGGATTGGGAACAAGTGCTATACTGTTTTTATCGCTTGCTAAAGTATTTAGTCCCAATGCCTGGTTATTGATGTTTATACGGTCCATATAAAAATCATTACCTGTGCTTTGTCCATAAATATCTTCGCCTCCTGGCATATAACGAAATCTGAAAAATACCGTATTAACCCGCGCGGCTGAAGGTATATCAATACTCTGCAATTTCCACTCAGATGTGCTTTGTGGTGCAAATTCAGTGGATGACGCACCCTGCGATGCTATATCCGCTTTAGTTAGCTTCTTCAGTACATTCCAGCTATATCCGCAATTTGTGGAGTAATCTATCTCAAGAGTATCAGTCATGTAGAATGAGTTATTTGTACGTGTTGCACCACTGTACATAAAATTCAGATTACAATAACCGGCTGACATAGCGCTCAGATCAAAAGCAGGTGTATAAAAATCATCAAAGTCTCCTTTCGGCGATCCCGTTGCAGTAGCAGGAAATTGGCGATGATCATACCCTGTATACCGAATGCAACTTTTGTCATAATAACCATTGTCATTTGTTATTTCCCATTTAAAGCCGTTGCGATAGTAGTTTAAAATAGGCCACTGCTTCAAATCTGCTGAAGCATTGAACTCCTGGTAATAACCAATAGGGGGCGTACTCCTGGTATCTGCTACGTATACTGCACTATCTTTCACAATTGTAGTCGATCCGCTGTTATTGCCCGTAGCTGTTAGTTTTACACTGGCCCAGCCCGGTGTAGCAAAGCTTACCCGTACAGGGGCCAGACTCGTAGCACTTGATGCGCTGGCATCATTTGAAAAAGTCCATTGTAATGCTGTAATGGTATCTCCCCAGCTTTGATCTTTGAAATAAAAGTCTTTACCTGTGCATTGAAAATAATGCACAGCTGATGTAGCACTGGTTAAGCCTGCTGAATTCTGTACTGAGAAATCAGCAACCGGCGGCAGATCGGGCATGGGCTCCAGGGCACCGGTATTTTGAAGATTACTGTCTGTCCAAAGATTATTCCTGCCACCTACATTGCTCCTTAAGGCTGCCCTCATTCGCGCCACCTGCCCGGCTGTGAACATAACTGTGCAACTTGAATAATCCATTATATTCTGCACATTAGTAGTATCGGGAAAATCTTCCAGCGAGTCTACACCGGCTATGCTGCTTGGATACACCTTAAAATACCCATTTGCACATACCGTATCATACATCGGACATATACTGGGGTGTCCTTTAGTAGGTGGTGTATCGTCTACTTCATCATCGCCGCAAGCTACCCCGCAGGCCTGTCCGCTACTGTTCCAGGTATGGTATAGATTAAAATAATGCCCCGTTTCATGAGGAATTGTGTTCTCAAAATTGATAAACTGGTAACCCCCAATTACCCCATCAGAATAAGGATAGGCTGCTGCCTGTGAGGGGAAGACTGCATAAGCAAGCACTTCACCATTGGCAACACCCGCGCCTATTTTATTTTCAAACCAAATGTTATAGTAATTAACGGGAGACCAAAGATCGAATTTAGCCATATCATCTCCCCCATAGGTTAGGTACGAATAGTGACGCGTAATGCCTTTAGTCGGGTTGCCGAGGGGATCCCTGGTAGCCAGGTGAAACCGTATATAAGCCTTCCCTACATATTTCTTGAAGGGGGCAATCACTGAAGAAGTATCATTTTGTAAAGCATAAATCCGGTTTAGCGTATTGATAAGGTGGTAAATGCTGTCATCAGGCAAGTACTCTGCATTATAATCATGAATTACGTGAACAACTACCGGAATATCAAACCACGCGGTATCGGATGAAGCTGTTGTCTTCATGAAATGTCCTGGCAATCTGTTTACGTTCAGCCTTGCTGCTATTTCCTTATTAAGCGCTGCTTCATACTTGTTTATTTCCGGGTATTGTCGTTTATACTTTTGATACATCTCGTCTGTAGCGCATGGTTGCATTTGTGCCCTCGTTTCTCCCAGGCAGAAAAGAAGCGCGGTAAACAGTAGAAGGTTTTTCATAGACAGATAATTAATGTTTAGCTATGCACCTTAAGACGATAAACTGAAAAAGCACTACTAACTATACATAAGTAATTATTAACCATTATACTTATTTGACATTTAGATGACGAAATCCAATCATATAAGGTGTACTACTTGACACTTAAATGACAGAAAGGCGCTTAGCACACATTCATTTTAACATCATTATTTGAATACGAAACTCATATCTTTGTCTGCCTTTATCAACAACAAATGAAGAAGCTTTTATTACCTATTGCAATTATTGCAGCGTTCATGTTTTTTTCCAGCTGCTCTGAAGATTTCGATATAGCTGCGCCCTACAAGACTTTTACAGTTGTTTATGGCCTTATGGATCAGGGAGACACTGCTCATTATGTGCGAATAGAAAAAGCTTTTCTAGATGGTAAGAAAAGTGCACTGGACATGGCCAAAAACCCTGATTCTATCTACTTTTCCAACCTGAATGTGAGGATGGATGTCTTAAGTAATAACAATGTGATTGGCACCATACCTCTTGTCAAAGTAGATTTAAATAACGAAGGCTATCAAAAAAGTGCAGGAAGCTTTGCTACGAGTCCAAATTATGCCTATAAGTTTAAAAACTATCTGGATCCTAATTATTCATACAGGCTTGTAGTGTATAACCCAACAACCGGGCAAACTGACTCCGCAGTGGCCGATGTCATTGATGAAAATCTTTCAAACTATAATATTCCTATTTTCTCTACTCTGAATTATATACTTCCGATACAAAAATCAGCTCCTAATAATACAACCTTGATAGCTGGATCATCTCTTCCCGCGGCTGTTAAAACTGTAAATGGCGTAATTCGCTTTCATTGGGTTGACAAGAATGCATCCGGAGAAACTGATAAATATGCGGACTGGTCGTTTGGCAATCAGGTTGTCAATCAAAGCTTTCTCTTCCGCGTTAACAATGTGGACTTTTATTATGCTATGCACAATCTCATAGGTCCAGCTCCGGCAGGAGTCACCAGGCTACTGGATACCTGTGAAATGTTCCTGTATTTAGGCAGCAATGACTATTATACTTATTCACAGATATATGCCACCCAAAACAGTGGATTAACCGGCGGCGAAATCCTCCCTACTTACACAAATGTCAAAGGCCTAAATACTCTGGGCTTGTTTACATCCCAGGGAACTTTGAGGGATCCTACTATTGTGTTTAGTAATGAAGACATTGATTCTCTGATTCATAATTCAATCACCGCCCCTCTGAACATAGCAGGCCGTTCAGATCATTGACATTATAGCACATAAAACATATTACCAATGCCTTAATATCATGTATTAAGGCATTTTTATTTCAGAATGACAGAATAGCTGCCAATTTTACCGACATCCTACAAATGGCATATCTATTGACTACAATATTTTGTCTGATTAAAATTAGAATAACTCAATAAAATCATTAACTAAGAATAAAGCTAACTATGGGAAAAATTATTGGTATTGACTTAGGTACAACGAACTCATGCGTAGCTGTTATGGAAGGCAACGAGCCGGTAGTAATAGCCAACGATGAAGGCCGTCGTACGACACCTTCGGTAATAGCCTTTTTGAAAAATGGCGAACGTAAAGTAGGTGATCCTGCAAAGCGCCAGGCTATTACAAATCCTACTAACACTATTATGTCCATCAAACGTTTCATGGGCCGTCAGTATGACGAAGTAACCGGTGAAATATCTCACTTTACATACAAAGTGGTGCGTGGTGAAAACAATACACCTCGCGTGGATATAGATGGCCGCCTGTACACTCCACAGGAGTTGTCTGCAATGATCCTTCAGAAAATGAAGA
>JBQCEX010000486.1:0-4999 GCA_051959855.1 Flavipsychrobacter sp.
AAATAACCTACACAATTTATATCGCCTCGAAGACTTTGTTAAACATTCTTTCAATATAAATTGATTTTTAATGGGTAAGACACTGTTATTTTAGATTTTTATGTCAAATAGCTTATGCTATCTTTATGCTACGCGTTTTTAATCCGCAGTTAAAATTGTTGACAATGAAAAAATGGATTGCAGGCAGTTTATGCTCTTTTATGTGCATGGCCGCTTTCGCCCAGAAACCAATGAATGTAGGAATTATGTACCCCCGTGCCCGCATGGCAGACCAGCAGGATGATTATTTTGGTACTACCGTTAGCGATCCGTATCGCTGGCTGGAATACGATACAGCCATCGAAACCAGGATGTGGATAAAGGAAGAAAACCTTTTGACACAGCAATATTTCAGGCAGATTCCCTTCCGAGACTCCATAAAGCAGCGCCTCACCGAGCTCTGGAACTACGAAAAATATACTGCTCCTTTTAAGGAGGGCGACTATATCTACTATTCCAGGAATAACGGCCTCCAAAACCAATATGTCATTTACCGCCAGAGGGGCAATGAACAACCTGAGCTCTTTCTTGATCCCAACACTTTTTCGGCCGACGGCACTAGCTCGCTTGGCGGCATAGATTTCACAAAAGATGGCTCGCTCGCTGCCTACCAGGTTTCCGATGGCGGTTCAGACTGGCGCAAGGTTTATGTAATGAATGCCCTTACCAAACATCGCTTGGAAGATACGCTGCAGGACGTGAAGTTCAGCAGCATTGCCTGGTATAAGAATGACGGCTTTTATTACAGCAGTTACGATAAACCGAAAGAAGGCTCTGCATTATCCGGCAAAACACAGTTCCATAAGTTGTACTATCATAAGCTGGGTACACCTCAAAGCAGCGATAAGCTCATTTTCGGTGGCGAAGCTACCCCCAGGCGCTACATAGGTGCAGAGGTTACCGAAGACCAGCGCTACCTCATCATCTCTGCAGCTAATGCCACCTATGGCAATGAGCTCTATATACAAGACCTTTCTACTCCCGGTGCCCCCATCCGGCCTATTATCACCGGGTTTGACAATGAACAGGATGTGGTATATGCTGAAAATGGTGAGCTCTATATTGCTACTAATCTTAATGCACCCAATCGCAGGCTGGTAGTCACAGATGCAGCCAACCCCCAATCTCAGAACTGGAAAGATGTGATTCCCGAAACCGATTTCCCGCTCACAGTTACCTCTTGTGGTGGCAAGTTCTTTGCCCAGTATCTCAAAGATGCAGTTTCCAAAGTTTCTGTTTACAACCTCGATGGTAAGAAGGAAGCTGACATTGCATTGCCGGGTTTAGGTACTGCAGCAGGCTTCAGCGGCAAGCGCGATGAGAAAGAGACTTACTATACCTTCACTTCATACATTTATCCGCCAACCATTTTCAGGTACGACATAGCTACGGCAAAGTCCTCTGTTTATAAAAAGCCTTCTGTAAAGTTCAATCCTGATCTCTATGAAAGCAAGCAGGTATTCTACCTGTCTTCCGATAGTACAAAGATACCAATGATCATTACTTACAAGAAAGGCTTACGGCTCAACAACCAGGCTCCTGCCATGCTCTATGCCTATGGGGGCTTCAACGTAAGCATTACCCCTGCTTTCAGCATCAGCAATATTGTTTTTATGGAAAATGGGGGAGTTTATGCTGTGCCTAATATCCGGGGTGGTGGCGAGTATGGCGATAAATGGCATAATGCAGGTATTAAAATGCACAAGCAAAATGTCTTTAATGACTTTTATGCGGCCGCTGGCTATTTGCTTGCCAATGGTTATGCTTCGCCTGAGCGCTTAGCCGCTTCCGGTGCATCTAATGGCGGCTTACTTATTGGTGCGGCCATCACACAGCAGCCTATGCTGTTCAGGGTCTGCTTTCCTACAGTAGGTGTGCTCGATATGTTGCGATATAACAAGTTTACCGCAGGCGCAGGCTGGTCTTATGATTATGGCACGGCGGAGGACAGCAAGGAAATGTTTGACTACCTGTATGCCTATTCTCCGGTACATAATGTAAGGCATAACGTGTGCTATCCTGCTACGCTTATCACCACCGGCGACCATGATGATAGGGTAGTGCCTGCACACTCATTTAAGTTTGCGGCAGCGCTGCAGGCAGTTCAAATGCACCATTGCGGCAAGCCTATACTCATTAACATAGAAACAAGGGCAGGCCATGGCGCTGGCAAGCCTACTGATATGATAATACAGGAACAGGCTGATAAATGGGCATTCTTGTTCTACAATATGGATTTAGACTATAATCCGAAAGCATTTGCAGCGGCCACATCTAAACCGGCTGCTCCGGCAAAGAAAGCGGTACCTGCAAAGAAAACTGGGACGCAGGTTAAGAAACCAGCAACTACAGGCAAAAAATCTAAATAATGAAATAATGGTAAAGGGAGCTTCACTGCTCCCTTTACTTTTTGTTCTTCTTGCCGAACAGGATTTTCAGTAGCCCTTTCTTTTTTCCTTTCTTCTGGGCAGCCTCTTCTATTGTTTTATTTTTTACAGCTGTTTTTTCAAGGCCCTGGTATATATTTTTCCATATCAGGCTAAAAAATGATTTCTGGGGGTCACGCTTCAGATAGGTATCTACACTACGCAACTCCTGTCCCGGTGCCGGGTTATCTGAATAAAAAACAATAGTGTTCGCCAGGAATGAAACAATTGGTTTATCATTCAGCTTGCGCTTTGCTCCGGAGCTGTCTACACGCTGCAGTACAATTTTTAAGTTGCTGTATGGTATCGTAAAATGCCCTTTACCCTCATACTGATTGCCTTCCACGTGCATGCTCATGTTACTAACGTGAAATGATTGTACCTCGGCCAATGCTAATGCTTTTGTAGTATTCGTTATCTGCGCTGCATCCAGGCTGTTCAGGTGCCCGTCCATAGTAAAGTACCCGTTAGTATCCGGCAGTAGCAGCTTAAAAGTTGCATTTATGTTGCTGCTGCCATACAGCTTTCCTGCCAGTGCTATGGTGCATGTTTTGTTTTGTGCTACCAGGCTGTCTATATTGGTTACATTATATACGGTGCCGTTTACTGCATCAAACTTTACATCCCCTGCTTTATGCGTTTTATCATTCACCTCAGTATAGCCTACCTTACCATTATTAATTTTTATTTGTTTAATGGCTACCTTAAGCCCTAGTTTATGCAGCAATTGGTGCGGGTATTTGCCTAACTTGCTTTGCGTATTGGGCGGTGGTATGCGGCTCAGGTACACATGTATTGCCGGGTCCTTTAGTTGCACGCTTTCAGCCAATAGCTGATTATTGTTAAGCATCTTTTTCCAGTTCAGCTCCTCAAATACAATAGAAGGGAAATGCAAATGATAAATTTCTTTTTGGTGTCCCTGTATCCTGTAAAATTCATCTTTACTCACGGCACAGGCTAGATTGAAATTTTTTATTGCAAGTTTATGTTTTTGTGTTTCAAAATCTATTTTTCCCATGCTGATGTTATACAGCATTCGCTCCTTTTTATAAATAAAGCTATCCAGCCATATATGTGCGTTTTTTGCAAACAGAAATCTGCTGGTATCATTCTTCTGCCCGGCTTTCAGTAGCCAGTTATTTAGGGTCACATTGCAGTCCTGCATATCAAAAGAAAAGCTGTCATTATCCTTTGTTTTGCTTTTGAATTTAATATCTGATTGCACCAGGTTAATTTCATCTACTGAGAACTGTTTTATTACACCTGGTTTTCGCTTGTTCTGTTTCAGCGAATCTGCTAACTTTCTCTGGGCAGAATCCAGGAATACAGGTATTTGGGTTATTATCCCGTTTGCTTGCCACAGCACCACCTGCCTACAGCTTACTTCGTTATTGGTTACTATGTTTGCCCAGTTAATACCTTTTATCTCAGCTTTGGGCAGATCAAATTCTATAGTGGTGATGCGTGGTTTTTTGCGTAGCGCTTTCAGTTCATTTACTCTTGCAGTGTCCGGCCATAGATGTATGCCGCTCAGCGTCACTCTTCGGGTAATGATATTAATGCTTATATCCTTTAGGGATACATGATAAACCCCATCGCTGGCATCTGCTATCCAGCCGGGCAGGTTACTTTTTATTAGTTTTTTGTAGTTATTGGCCACCCAGGCGGCCCATGCCGTTATACCTCCCAGCAGAAGGATAACTAATATTGCCGCTATGGTCAGTGTTCTGTGTGTCTTTTTGTAGGTCACATTATATAAAATATAAAACCGTGCCACTTGTGCCATAATTCACCGCCTTGCTTTTCAGCCTGTCGATTTCTAATCTTATCTTGCACTGGTTTTAAAATCTATTGATATTATGTATCGTACACATACTTGTGGCGAATTAAGAATACAAAATGTTGCACAGCCGGTCACGCTTGCTGGCTGGGTGCAAACAGTAAGGAAGTTTGGCAGCATCACATTTATTGATTTGCGCGATCGTTATGGCATTACCCAGCTTTTATTTAATGAATCACTTAACGCCCGTTTGGATGAAACCCCAATCGGCAGGGAATATGTGATACAGGTGAGCGGAAAGGTCGTTGAAAGAAGCAATAAAAATCCTAAGATACCTACAGGTAACATAGAGATCGAGGTGACTGATTTCGCTATTATGAATATCGCGGCAACGCCGCCGTTTACTATTGAGGAGGATACAGATGGGGGAGAAGACTTGCGTATGCGCTTCAGGTATCTTGATTTGCGCCGCCCGACACTGCGCCGCAATCTCGAGCTTCGTTACAAGGTAAATCGCTCCGTACGTAATTATCTCGATAGCCAGGGCTTTTGGGATATTGAAACACCATATTTAATAAAATCTACGCCCGAAGGTGCGCGCGACTTTGTAGTGCCTTCTCGTATGAACGAAGGACAATTTTACGCGCTGCCGCAAAGCCCGCAAACTTTTAAGCAGTTATTGATGGTTAGTGGCTATGATCGCTACTACCAGATAGTAAAATGCTTTAGAGATGAAGATCTGCGTGCGGATCGC
>JBQCEX010000487.1:0-3740 GCA_051959855.1 Flavipsychrobacter sp.
TACCTTCACATATATAGCCACGCCTGTGCTGGGATCATGCACTTTTATGATAGTGCCGCGGGGAACATCATTATGAAAAGCATAGAAAGCATTTTTTGAGGTAACGCTTTTCATATCGAAGAATACTGCGGGGCCTTTCTCATCTACAACATTTAGTTCATTATTTGTTTGCTTCAGATATTGCTTTACCACTGCTGGCGTATCAGCATGTTTTGTTGTGTCGGGTAGTTGTATTACTGTAACAGCACTTCCTTTTGATTGGGGCGTTGTCTGCCTGGTGGTGATTTGTTCCGGTGCAGCTGCACCATAGCCCATTGCTAATTCTTTATGGCTTCCGCCTGAAGCAGTCTGTGGGGTAGTATTTGTAGCATCGTACATCACCCATCCTACAAAAAGCACTTGGCCATTGAAAATATGGACATCCTGCAAATTATTCCAGTTTTGCAGTGTGCGCTGCGATACACCGGAGTACCTGCTAAGCTTATATAAGTTATCGTCGCCATTCGCCCTGTAATATAGCGGGCGGGCTTCGTCAGGATTAATTGGTTTTGCTTTCAGCAGATTGTATGCACCCGTGGGAATATTGATCTGGCTGTTATTGGCTATTGCACTTTGGTAGCTTAGGCCATTGACACCTGTAAGTATGGCCGGCGGCACATGAAACCTGCGGGAAAGCACAAATACTGTTTCGCCATTGTGCACGGTATAGCTAATAAGCCAGCTGTTATCTTTAGGAAATACAAAAAGACTATCGTCAGTTTGTGCAGATGCGGCAACTGTAACAACCGTGAATAATGCCAGCAGAAATGACTTGAACATGTGACTCATTTATTTAAAGCGCTGTATGAAAAGTACAATATTTATGCCCAATCTGCATCTGTAATCTCCATGCGTATGCGCCAGTGTTTAGGCAAATAATTATTTAAACGGTTACCAAGTGATTTTACCCAACCCAATCCTAAGCCTTCGTAGCTTACTATGTGCCAGCCCCGCTCACTGATCTCCAACGGCATTTCTTCTTTTTTCAAAAATTTCAATGCCTGCTCTTTATTTACGGCTATGTGGCTTAACTGTTTTGAGGCATCTATACTTAATGCTACCTCATGTGCCGGTACCCATTCTTTTGCGCCTGCCATACCTAAAGCAATACCTGCTTTGCGCAAATACAAATGTTGTTGCAACAATTGCCAGTCAGGCTCATGTTCCCTATAAAGAGCAAAAGTATTTTCTTTATCAGGCTGCAAATAAACCATATCCTTTTCTGCTAACAGATGTCCGGCCTGCTGTTCCAGCTTTTTATCGTGCTGCGATTTGAATTTTCCGTGGCGTATAGTATCTGCAGTTTCCGTCTTTTGCAGTGCAGCTATGAAAAAACCTTCGCCTTTTACTTTATCCGGAAAGAAGCGATAGCCATTGGCTTTATGCAATGGAGACGTTACACTTGTTACACCAAAATGAGCGGGAACATTAATACCCATGCTTTCAACATTAAACTCCGAACACAGCCAATCAAGTATTGTTTCATCTTCTTCGGGGGAGTAGGAACAGGTAGCATATACCAGCAGGCCATTTTCTTTTAGTGCAGGCCATACATCAGCCAGTATACGCTGTTGCCGCTGGCTGCATAACTGCACGTTTGCTTCACTCCACTCTTCCAGCGCACCTTCATCTTTTCTGAATAACCCTGAGCCACTGCATGGCGCATCTACCACTATTACATCAAAATAGCCAGGGAGTTTGCCAAAAGTCTTAGGATCGTTACTTGTTACCCAAGTATTCATATAGCCCCAGCGGGTCATATTTTCCTCCAAGATAGAGGCACGGGTACGTATCACTTCATTGCTTATCAGCAGACTGCTTTTATCCAGCATTGATGCAATGAGTGTACTCTTGCCCCCCGGCGCCGCACATAAATCAAGCACACGCAGATCTTTAGTGTTTGGCAGTATTTGTTGCAACATGTACTGCAAAAACATGGATGATGCTTCCTGCACGTAATATGCACCTGCATGATATGCGGGGTCTAAAGTAAAAACAGGACGCTCGGACAAATATCGCCCCTCCTTACACCAGGGCACCTGTTCATTGTCCGCAAACGCAATGCTGTGCTTGATGGGATGTAACCTTACTGATGTTACCGCAGGCTGCTGATGCGCTGCAATAAAAGCCTTTTCGTCAAATGCATTTATTGCGCGCAAATCATCTATCAGCGATTGCGGTAATATTTTCAAGTTACTCTATTAAATTTTAAAAGGAACGCCGGTATAGTTTTGCGGCGTAATAGCCTTTAGCTCTTTCTTTACGGCAGCGGAAACTTTCAATTTCCCGATGAACTCGTGTATATCCTGCTTTGTAATACCCGCTTTACCACGAGTCAGCTCTTTAAGCGCTTCGTATGGCTGCGGATAGTTTTCTCTTCTAAGTATTGTTTGTATCGCTTCTGCCACTACTGCCCAGTTGTTCTCCAGATCGGCAGCAAGCTTCTCTTTATTCAGCAGCAGTTTACCCATACCTTTTTCCAGCGAGCGGAGTGCAAGCAAGCTATGCGCCATAGGCACACCTACATTTCTCAGTACTGTGCTATCTGTAAGGTCACGCTGCAGGCGGCTTACCGGCAGTTTTGAACTCAGGTGTTCATAAATGGCATTGGCAATACCTAAGTTACCTTCTGCATTTTCAAAGTCTATCGGGTTTACTTTATGAGGCATGGCACTTGAGCCAACCTCACCTTTTTTCACCGTTTGCTTAAAGTAATCCATAGATATATATTGCCATACATCCCGGCTGAAATCTACGAGTATTGTGTTAATACGCTTCAACGCGTCAAATTGCGCAGCTATATTATCGTAGTGCTCTATCTGGGTAGTGTATTGCATACGCTCCAGGCCCAACTTCTTATTCACAAAGTCGTTCCCGAATTTTACCCAGTCAGTTTTAGGGAACGCTACGTAGTGCGCATTGAAATTACCTGTTGCACCGCCGAATTTCGCAGCAAATGGAATGTGAGACAGCAAACGAATCTGACCCTCCAGTCTTTCAACGAACACCATCATTTCTTTACCCAGGGTAGTAGGCGATGCGGGTTGCCCATGCGTACGCGCCAGCATGCTTACGCCTGTCCATTCCTTCGCCATTTTGCGCAGCTGCAGTACTATGTTTTGCAGCATTGGCAGGTACACTTCTTCCAGCGCCTCTTTCCATGATAGTGGCACCGCTGTATTATTCACATCCTGAGAGGTAAGCCCGAAGTGTATCCACTCCACACTATTACCTGCACCCAAGGCATTCAGTTTTTCTTTAAGGAAATATTCTACCGCTTTTACGTCATGATTGGTGGTGCGCTCTATCTGTTTTATCTGCTGCGCATCTGCCTCAGTGAAATCTTCATATATAGCACGCAGCTTTGCGGGTTTGACACTTGCGGGCAGCGAGATGATCTTCTTTTCTGCCAGGAACAAAAAATACTCAACTTCTATTCGTACGCGATAGCGTATCAATCCAAATTCTGAAAAATAAGGGGCTAAAACTGCAAGCTGCGACCTATAACGCCCGTCAATTGGGCTTATTGCTGTCAGAGCGGTTAATTCCATGGCGCAAAGATAATAAAACCAATCAAGCAGCTATTCCCAGCAATTGCATTGCAGTTTATGTTTTCATTATGAGTCGCGAACAGATCATATAAGCCCATGTCATATATTAAAGCCAGGCTGCATTATAGCAATAACGCAGCCCGACTTTTG
>JBQCEX010000488.1:0-4109 GCA_051959855.1 Flavipsychrobacter sp.
TAAGATCAGCGGTATGGATATCACTTTTGTAACTACTGCCAAGACAAATGAAGAAGCATACGAACTGCTGAAAGAGCTGGGTATGCCATTCAAGAACATAAAGAAAGACAATCAATAACTTTAGATAAAGAAAAATGGCAAAAGAATCAGTAAAAGCCCGCCAACGCAAACGCGAGAAAATGGTAGCCCAATATGCTGAAAAGCGCGCTGCTCTGAAAGCTGCCGGTGATTATGCCGCTTTGGATAAACTTCCAAAGAACTCTTCACCTACACGCTTGAAGAATCGCTGCCAGCTTACTGGTCGTCCTCGTGGTTATATGCGCCAGTTTGGTGTATGCCGCGTAGTATTCCGCGATATGGCATTGGATGGCAAAATACCAGGTGTTCGTAAAGCAAGCTGGTAATTATTAACGTTTCCAGGTCAGATATTAATCGTCTGAAACCGGCGACAAAATTTATTTACAAAACTCAATTAAGAAATGGTAACAGATCCTATAGCAGATTTCCTCACACGTATCCGTAACGCCCAGATGGCACGCCACCGTATCGTGGAAATCCCTGCTTCAAATGTAAAGAAGCGTATTACTGAGATCCTGTATGATAAAGGTTATATCCTGAAGTACAAATTTGAAGAGGATAATAAGCAAGGTCTTATCAAAATAGCATTGAAATACGATGCTCAGACTAAAGAACCTGCTATCAAATCCCTGGAACGCGTTAGCCGCCCAGGTCTTCGCCAGTACGCTAAACCTTCTGAAATACGTCGTGTACAGAATGGTTTGGGTATTGCAGTAGTATCTACTTCTAAAGGTGTGATGACTGATAAAGAAGCACGCTCTCAGAATGTAGGTGGTGAAGTAATGTGTTATATATACTAAGAATTGAACAATATTTGGAGGTCTGATACATTAAGCTTTCCTATACTAAGCTGAACGGTCAGACTTCTATCATAAATAAAAAATCGAATAACGATGTCTCGTATAGGTAAAAAACCGGTAGAATTACCAAAAGGTGTTACAGTATCTGTTACGCCTGCAAACGAAATAGTAGTAAAAGGCCCAAAGGGTGAACTGAAAGAAGCTATTGATCGCGATATCAAGATAACTGTTCAGGAAAATTCCATCCTTATCGAACGCCCTACAGACCAGATCCGTCACCGCGCTTTACATGGTTTATACCGTGCGCTGGTTGCTAACATGGTGAAAGGTGTTACCGATGGCTTCAAACGCGAACTTGAACTGGTGGGTGTGGGTTACCGTGCTGCCGTTCAGGGCCAGCAAATAGATATGGCTCTTGGGTTCTCTCATAATATCATTATGGAGCTGCCAAAAGAAATTAAAGCATCTGCTACTGCAGAAAAAGGTCAGAATCCAAGAATTATCCTGGAATCTATCGACAAACAATTACTTGGCCAGGTAGCTGCTAAAATCCGCAGCCTGCGTAAACCAGAACCGTACAAAGGTAAAGGTGTTCGCTACTCTGATGAAGTGGTACGTCGTAAGGCCGGTAAAGCTGCAGGTAAATAATAAATTAAATTGTCATCCTATAGCATTGCTTAGGATGACAATTGCTTATATCAAATTTTTATAAAACTCCCGGTAGCCATCGTCTAAAAGCGGTGAGCCCGTAAAAACAGATAAAATGTCAAACGATCAAAAAGTAATCCGCCGTCAGAAACTTCGCTGGCGCATACGCAAGAGAGTACAGGGTGTAGCGCAGAAACCGCGCCTGTCTGTATTCCGTAGCAACAAGGATATCTACGTTCAGCTTATTGATGATAAAAATGGTGTAACCATTGCTTCTGCTAGCTCTCGCGATAAAGATATTGCTGCACAGTCAGGTACTAAGATTGAAAAATCTACATTGGTAGGTAAGGCTATAGCTCAGAAAGCATCTGCTTTAGGTATTGACACTTGTGTTTTCGATCGTGGTGGTTATCTGTATCATGGCCGTGTAAAGGCTATAGCTGATGGTGCTCGTGAAGGCGGATTGAAATTATAATTAAAAATTGTTTAACCTTTTTCTTTTTAAATAAATAATGGCGAAGACACAATTAAATCGCGTAAAAGCCGGAGACCTGGAACTGCATGAAAAGGTAGTTGCTATCAACCGCGTGGTTAAGACCACAAAGGGTGGCCGTGCATTCAGCTTTTCAGCACTGGTGGTTGTAGGTAATGGTAATGGCGTTGTAGGTCATGGACTGGGTAAAGCAAAAGAAGTACAGGAAGCTATTACTAAAGGTATTGATGATGCAAAGAAAAACCTTATCAAAGTGCCTGTAATGAATGGTACTATACCTCACGATCAGTTAGCTAAAGAAGGTGCTGCTAAGGTGTTTATCAAACCTGCCGCTCACGGTACTGGTGTGATAGCTGGTGGTAGCATGCGTGCAGTGCTTGAAGCTGCAGGTATCACTGACGTGCTTTCAAAATCTTTAGGTTCTGCTAATCCGCACAACGTGGTAAAAGCTACTTTCCTTGCTCTTAGCATGCTGCGCGAACCGGTTCAGGTTGCTAAACATCGCAACGTAAGCCTGAAGAAAGTATTCAACGGATAATATTGCCAATTGGCATTATCCATTGCATAATATTATTTTAAACTTATTGAATATATAATAGCGTCATGGCTAAGATTAAAATAACACAGATAAAGAGCGGTATCGACCGTCCTGAACGTCAAAAGCGTACGCTGGTGGCTTTAGGTCTGCGCAAGCTCAACAAGACTGTAGAAGTAGAAGCTACTCCGCAGATTATGGGTATGGTGAAAACTGTACATCACCTGGTAAAAGTAGAAGAAGTTAAATAGTTTATTAACCTGATTTGCGAGCGGTTATACATTCCGCGCAAGTTCAAAAATTGTATTTTTTATGCAACTACACAATCTGAAACCTGCAGAAGGTTCAACACATAGAACAAAACGTATCGGCCGTGGTGAAGGTAGCGGACATGGTGGTACCTCTACACGTGGTAACAAAGGTCAGCAGGCTCGTACTGGTTATCAGTCTAAATTCGGTCACGAAGGTGGTCAGATGCCTATTCAGCGTCGTATGCCTAAACGTGGTTTTAAGAATCCAAACCGTGTTGATTACAAAGTGTTTAATCTTGGTCAGTTAGATCAGATGATTGAAAAGTATTCAATCACTGAATTCACTCCTGATATTCTGTATATCAACGGTCTTATTAACCGCACTGATATCGTAAAAATATTAGGTAATGGCGAAGTGAAAGCTAAGATACCATTCAGAGTCAATGCTATAAGCGCAAAAGCTAAAGAAGCTCTTGAAGCAGCAGGCGCTACAATAGAGCTGATCTAAACAATAACAATATAGAAAAGACGCATTTGGAGAAGTGCGTCTTTTATCGTTTATTCGCATTTCATTTGATTAACAATAGTCCCTGTGAAGAAACTCATCGAAACGCTTAAGAATATCTGGAGTATAGAAGAGCTCCGCAAGCGTATCCTATTTACTATTTTGCTTGTGGCAGTATATCGAGTAGGATGTTATATTACATTACCTGGTTTGAACCCTGCTTTGCTTAATGATAACGGCGGTCCTGGTGGCTTGCTGGGTATCCTTAACATGTTTGCAGGTGGTGCATTCAGTCGTGCTTCTATATTCGCTTTAGGCGTTATGCCATATATCTCTGCTTCTATCTTTATGCAGCTTGCCGGTATAGTTATACCGCAGGTAGCTAAACTGCAGAAGGAGGAAAGTGGGCGTCGTAAGATCAACCAGTATACTCGTTACATTACAGTATTGGTTACTGCATTCCAGGCTAGTGCTTATGTAGCTTACCTCAGCACACAGCAATATGCTGCTGCCCGTGTTCCTGAATATAGTCCGTTTATGTTCTGGCTTACTACAGTGGTAGTGCTTACAGCAGGTACACTGTTTGTAATGTGGATGGGTGAAAAGATAACTGACAAGGGTATAGGTAATGGTACTTCTCTTATCATCATGGTGGGTATCCTTGCTCGCCTTCCTCAGTCATTAATGCAGGAATTCCACGCTAAGAATCTTGGCGGTGGTGGCGGTTTGCTGATTTTCCTCATAGAAATGGCAATATTCATCGCTGTTATCGTTGGTCTTATACTGCTTACACAGGGTA
>JBQCEX010000489.1:0-9469 GCA_051959855.1 Flavipsychrobacter sp.
TATATTAATAGTCGATATTTTTTTAACATAAGACCCTCGCTTGGGCGTCAATATTTTTTGTGCAGATTTTGATGTAGACGCCGCCGGGGGTAATGCCCTAGCGGTACAGTGCGATATACGTGACGAAGGCCAGATAGTAAATGCGGTGCAAAAAGCAGTGGAAAGGTTTGGCGGCATCGATGGCGTTATCAATAATGCTTCAGCCATATCACTAACACCAACTGAACAAACAGAAACAAAGCGTTTCGACCTGATACATGATATTAATGTCAGGGGTACTTTCCTTGTCACTAAACATTGCATTCCGCATTTAAAAAAATCAACTGCCGCTCACATTCTCACCCTTTCCCCACCCCTCGATCTTAATCCTAAATGGTTTGCCAATTATGTAGCTTATACTATTAGCAAGTATAACATGAGCATGCTTACATTAGGCTGGGCCCAGGAATTTAAAAAATACCACATTGCCGCCAATTCACTTTGGCCGGTCACGACCATTGCTACCGCTGCCGTGCAGAACTTGCTGGGTGGTGATGCACTGGTAAAGAAAAGCAGGAAACCGGATATCCTTGCTGATGCGGCACACTATATATTGCAGCAGGCTTCGACAGAGTGCAATGGCAACTTGTTTCTTGATGAGGATGTATTGCACAAAGCAGGCATTACTGATCTGGATAAGTATTCCGTAGTGCCGGGCGCAACCTTACAAAAGGATTTATTTGTGCCTTAATGCAAGGGTGAATTTTGAGGTGGAATGTTATAGCGCGCATTCAGGCAATACCATACCCAATTAATTTTATCAAAAATATTATCACATTGAAAGCCATATTATCTATCAACAACATCTCCAAGTCCTATGGCCCGGTACATGCGCTTAAAGGCGTATCGTTCGAGGTGCCTGAGGGTTCTGTATTCGGCATATTGGGCCCTAATGGTAGCGGTAAAACCACGCTGCTGGGCACTTTGCTGAATGTATTGCAGGCTGACGGCGGCAGCTATGAATGGTTTGGCGGTATGCAGCCTGATGCTGCTCGCAAACAAATAGGCTCACTACTAGAGACTCCTAATTTCTATCATTATCTGTCGGCTATTGACAACCTCGAAATTGCTGCATCCATCAAGCAGCGGGGCCATACAGATAAGATTCGGGTATTGGAAAAAGTAAACCTGCTGGAGCGTAAGGACAGCAAGTTCCAGACCTATTCTTTAGGTATGAAGCAGCGCCTGGCTATCGCCTCTGCTTTATTAGGCATGCCTAAAGTCCTGGTATTTGATGAACCTACCAATGGTCTTGATCCTGCCGGTATTGCTGAAATAAGAGAATTGATACGCCAGCTGAACCGCGAAGGCAACACCATCATCATGGCAAGCCACTTGCTGGATGAGGTGGAAAAAGTGTGCACCCATGTCGCCATATTGAAGAGGGGCGATTTGCTGCTCCACGGTCCTGTGGATGAGGTGCTGCGCAGCGAAGATGTAATAGAGGTAAAGACGCCAGATATAGCCGCACTGCAAGCGGCTCTGAATGGTATGCCTGGCTTAAAGCAGCTGAGAAATGTAGACGGTATGTTGCAGATCTCTATGGAGGGGCAGCCCAACCCGCAGGCGGTAAATGAATACTGCATCAGCAACAACATTGTATTGTCTCATCTGCTGCTGAAAAAGAAAAGCCTCGAAACCAAATTCATGGAACTTACAAACTAAACCGAACATGAAAGCACTACTTGCTATTGAATGGCTCAAAATAAAACGATACACTACCTTCTGGGTATTGGCTATACTCTTTACTGCCCTGCTTTTCCTTTGGAACTATATGAACAGC
This sequence comes from Flavipsychrobacter sp., assembly GCA_051959855.1. GTDB lineage: Bacteria > Bacteroidota > Bacteroidia > Chitinophagales > Chitinophagaceae > SZAS-30. The sequence goes on from JBQCEX010000489.1 coordinate 1,823, forward strand.
AGCGGCCTCATAAAGCTTAGCGGCCCTAATCATGTAGGTATGTTGACCAATGCTTATAAGTTTCCTGAGATATGGGATAACGTAGGTCACTGGACAAAGTTCTTTTCCGGCCTCATTGCCATTGTTATTATCATACTCACTACCAATGAATATCAGTACCGCACTAACAGGCAAAATGTAATAGACGGCTGGAGCCGCAGCCAGTTCTATAACGCCAAGTGGCTGCTGATATTAGTTATGACATTGCTTATCACACTCTATACTTTTATTCTTGTTGCCATCTTCGCCGCTGTTAATGGGTCCTCATTTGCTGATATAGGTGCTCATGCCGAGAAGCTATGGTATGTTATGGTTATGTCGCTGGACTATTTCAGCTTTGCGCTCATTTTGTCATTCTTCTTTAAGCGAAGCGGCATGACGATAGTTATCTTTTTGTTATATACCTATATCATCGAGATCATCCTGCAGCAATTGCTCAACTGGAAAATAGATTGGAAACCAGGCAACTATCTTCCTCTACAATGCAGTGCTGAATTATTGCCATTTCCCCTGCTAAAAGCTTTGAAAAGCCTTACTGGTCAGGTAAGTAGCGGGCCTACAGAAACTGTATTAGTGGTCACTTCTATTCTATGGATAATTATTTATTACTTCATAGGCAGGGCAAAATTGCTACGTAGCGATTGGTAACTTTGCTACATGCAAAACGAAAAACCAATCATTCTTATTACCAATGATGATGGCGTAACAGCCCCCGGCATACGCTCGCTGGTAGAGGCTGTAAAGGATATGGGCAGAATAGTGGTAGTAGCGCCCGATAGTCCGCAGTCGGGTATGGGACATGCCATTACCATTGGTACTCCGCTACGGCTGGATAAAGTGGACATTTTTGAGGACGTTGAAGCCTGGCAATGCAGCGGCACACCGGTTGACTGTGTGAAGCTAGCCCGTGATAAGGTTTTGCACCGCCGGCCGGATATATGCCTGAGTGGCATTAACCATGGGGCCAATCATTCTATCAACATCATTTACTCAGGCACTATGAGCGCTGCTATGGAAGCCGCGATAGAAGGCATTCCCTCTGCCGGCTTTTCATTAATGGATTTTCGCTTTCATGCTGACTTTACCATTTCAAAACAGGTAGTGCGCCAGGTGGTTACGCGCATGCTGGCAGAGCAGATGCCTGCAATGAAGACTTTGAAGACTTTTTCATAGAGGGAGAACCAATAGTAAATCAAATTGAAAATTGGGCAGTTGAAAATAATGTGCAACTGGAATCTGGCTGGAAAGTAGAACTTGCGAAAGAAGCTATAAATAAGTTTGATAGAATTATTAAACATATCACTCCACAATTAGAAGAAAAATGGGAGGTATTGTTTAAAAAGTTATTATCACGTTAGCACGGCACAAAGAAGTGGATTCAATGAAAACCTTATTTTGTGAGAATGCTTCATAGCCGTCAAATAGTGGAGGAAGGTATAATAGTATTCCGAACGATGAAAGGTGCCAACGCCGTGGGTGCTACATAGGAGCTATGGTGATGGGAGCCAAAAGAATATATACAGGCAGAAAGAGGCAAAGTTTTGGCCGACGATTGCTACACCCTATCACATTAGCATATTGCTAATATTATTACATTGTCGCATTCATCACATTAGCACATTGTCGTATCTTGCAGCTTCAAACACACGTATTTTAGAATGGATTTTAAACGTTACCTGGTTACTGCAGCGCTGCCCTATGCTAATGGCCCCGTTCATATAGGTCATTTAGCCGGTTGTTACCTGCCTGCAGATATATATGTACGGTATCAGCGCGCGCAGAAGAGAGATGTACAGTTTGTATGTGGCAGCGATGAGCACGGGGTACCCATCACCATCAGGGCTATGAAGGAAAATATCACACCGCAGCAGGTGGTGGATAAATATAATGAGATCATAAAGGAAAGCTTTGCCGCTATGGGCATTTCTTTCGATATATATTCACGCACTTCTAACAAGATACATCACGAAACATCCCAGGCTTTCTTCACGAAGCTGTATAATGATGGCTTATTTGAAGAAAGGGAATCGGAGCAATATTATGATGAAGCAAAGGATGTCTTCCTGGCTGACCGTTATATAATAGGCACCTGCCCGGTATGCGGCAACGAAAATGCCTATGGCGACCAGTGCGAGAAATGCGGTTCATCGCTCTCGCCTGAGCAATTGATCAACCCGCGCAGTGCTCTGAGCAATGCAATGCCTGTGAAGCGCAAAACCAAACACTGGTACTTTCCGCTGAACAAGTATGAGGAATGGCTGAAGGAATGGATAGTAGAGGGCAAGAAAGACGAATGGAAGCCAAACGTATATGGCCAGTGCAAAAGCTGGCTGGACAGCGGCCTGCAACCGCGTGCCATGACGCGTGACAGCCACTGGGGTGTGCCAGTGCCCCTACCCGATGCTAAGGGCAAGGTGCTGTACGTATGGTTTGACGCACCTATCGGTTATATCAGCGCTACTAAGGAGCTTACCAATCAGTGGTCTGACTATTGGCAAAAAGAAGATACTAAACTGGTGCACTTTATAGGCAAGGACAATATAGTGTTTCACTGTATCATATTCCCGGCTATGCTGAAGGCGCATGGCGGCTATGTGCTGCCGGAGAATGTACCGGCTAATGAGTTCCTGAATATAGAAGGTGAAAAGGTATCCACATCCCGCAACTGGGCTGTATGGGTGGACGAATATGTAAAGGACTTCCCCGATCAGCAGGATATACTGCGCTATGTGCTTTGTGCTAACGCACCGGAAACAAAGGACAATGACTTTACCTGGAAAGATTTCCAGGACAGGATAAATAATGAGCTGGTTTCTATATTCGGCAACTTTGTGAACCGCGCTTTTGTGCTGATGCACAAGCTATGCAATGGCAAGGTACCGCCTTATACGCCTGACCTGATGGATGATTATGATAAGACCATCATAAGCGAAATACAGAGTGCAAAGCTGGGCGTAGAAACTGATATAGAGAATTACAAGTTCCGCGATGCGCTGTATAAAGTAATAGACCTGGCCCGCAAAGGCAATAAATACATGCAGGACAAGCAGCCCTGGATAGTTGCCAAATCGCTGCCTGAAAATCCGGAAGCTCAAAAGCTGATAGATAACTGCCTGCATATATGCCTGCAGCTTTCAGCCAACCTTGCTATACTCATTAATCCGTTCCTTCCGTTCACGGCATTGAAAATGTGCCACATGATGAGGGTGGTAGAGCGTATGCTGGATTGGGAAAATGCCGGTAAACTGAACCTGCTGAACACGGGCTACCCGCTTCGTGCGCCTGAATTACTGTTCAGGAAGATAGAAGATGAAGAAGTGGCGGCACAGGTAGAAAAGCTAAGAGCCAACCTGAAACAAAGCAGTGCTGCACAGGCTGCGACTAACGTAAACGCCAGCCCTGCTGAAAAAGCCGCTGAAGAAAAACCTGTGAAGGCAGAGATAGTATATGATGATTTTGCCAAGATGGACCTGCGTGTAGGTACCATACTAGCTGCCGAAAAAGTGGCCAAGGCAGATAAGCTGCTGAAACTGGAGGTAGATCTAGGCTTTGAGAAAAGGACCATTGTCTCCGGCATAGCGCAGCACTTCAGCCCCGAAGAAATAGTAGGTAAACAGATCACGGTGGTGGCAAACCTTGCACCGCGTAAGCTGAAGGGCATAGAAAGCAAGGGCATGATACTGATGGCTGACAATGCAGATGGCAAACTTGTGTTTGTATCGCCCCTGGAAAATACAGCGCCGGGGTCTGAAGTGAAATAATTACATTTACTAACTAATATAGGCTTCATCACATGAAGAAAAAGACCCTATGGTGGATAATAGGCATATCGGTAGCTGTGCTGCTGCTATTGATCATTATAGTGAAAAGCACCAGCGATAAGGGCACCCGCGTAGCTGTGGAAAAGGCAGCCAGGCATACCATTACCGAAACGGTGACTGCCAGCGGCAAAATATACCCGGAAACCGAGGTGAAGATAGCGCCCGAGGTGAGCGGTGAGATAACACAGCTGAACTATGAGGAAGGCGACAGTGTGCACAAGGGTGATCTGCTGGTGAAGATCAATCCGGCTATTTACAACTCGTTGGTGGACCAGGCTGAGGCTTCTGTACAGCAATCACGCTTTACAGCATCTAACTCTAAGGAGATGATGGCGCAGGCCCAGTCGCAATACGATCTTGCACTGGCAACTTACAACAGGAATAAAAAGCTTTACCAGGAAAAGGTTATCTCTCAGCTGGAGTTTGAGCAGGCAGAAGCATCCTACAAAGGTGCTAAAGCTACCTATGAAGCGGCAAAGGCCAGTAGTTCCGGTGGTGTTTTTGGTATACAGGGTGCAGAGGCCGGCCTGTCACAGGCGCGCGAGAACCTTCGTAAGACGACCATTTTCGCACCTACATCGGGCATTATCTCTCAGCTTAATGTAAAAAAAGGTGAACGTGTGGTAGGTACGGCACAGATGGCAGGTACCGAGCTGCTCACCATTGCTGATATGAGCCGTATAGAAGTGCGGGTGGATGTAAGTGAAACGGATATTGAAAAAGTAAAGATCGGCGATACCACTATTATAGACGCTGATGCCTACCGCAACAGGAAATTTATAGGTATTGTTTCTAAGATCGGCGTTTCGAGCAGTAAGACAACAACTACTACCAGTACCGACCAGGTAACGAACTATACTGTACACATCCTGATACTGCCATCCAGCTATGCTGATATAGCAGCAAACTTGCCTAAGGGTAAATTCCCCTTCAAACCTGGCATGTCGGCTTCTGTTGAGATACAGACTAACCGTCAATATAATATTCTTTCTGTTCCTGTTAATGCAGTTACCACGCGTGATTGGCCGGACAGTGTAAAGAATAAAAACAAAACTGAAAGCCTTAGCAGCAATGACATTCGCCAGGTGGTATTCGTTTACGATCCTAAAACAAAGCTGGTACACATACGCGATGTAAAGACCGGCTTGCAGGATAACCAATATATACAAGTAACTGATGGCCTGAAAGACGGCGAACAGGTAGTAATAGCCCCATACGGCGCCATAGCCCGCACTTTGAAAGACAAAACACTTGTTACAGTTGTAGCAAAGGATAAGCTGTTTGAAGTAAAATCGACAGAGTAACTATTTTGTTTAACTAACTTTTATTGGAACATTGAAGGAGACTTTAGGGCAAATAGGAATTATTGGCAATGGAAGCTGGGGAACAGCACTTGCCAAAATATTAACTGATAACAACCATTCTATTCAGTGGTGGGTACGCAATGCAGAGTCAGTAGCTTATTTACAGAAAAGACATCATAATCCTCATTATCTCACCTCGGTGAGATTCTTACCGGAGAGTATCCACCCAACCGACAACCTGGAACAGGTAGTAAATGCTTCCGATACTTTGATCGTAGCAGTACCATCAGCCTACGCGCAAGGCGCTATAGAAAGTGTAGATAAAAGCCTTTGGAAGACCAAAAAGGTCATCTCAGCCATTAAGGGCATCTTGCCTGATACCCGGCTACTATTGAACGACTACCTGACTGAACATTTCAGGTTCCCGCTGGAGAACTACGTGGCGATAACCGGGCCTTGTCATGCAGAGGAGGTGGCTGAAGAGCGCCTATCTTACCTTACTTTTTCCTGTCTTAACGATGACCTGGCTAATAAAGTAGCAAATGCATTCAACAATACCTATATCAACACCACTTACAATCATGATATATGGGGTGCGCAATTTGCTGCGGTGCTTAAGAACATCTACGCTATAGGCGCAGGTATAGCCCATTCGCTGGACTACGGAGATAACTTCCTAAGTGTATATACAACTAATTGCTATCGCGAAATGTATCGCTTCCTGGAGGCACATTTTGAGCAGGTACACCCGTCCAATGAGCGCCCGGATTTTCATACCAGCGCCTACCTGGGCGATCTGCTGGTTACCTCCTACTCTTTGCATAGCCGCAACCGCCGCTTCGGGGCTATGCTGGGTAAAGGCTACTCAGTACAGGCCGCTACACTTGAAATGAACATGGTGGCTGAAGGTTACTATGCGGCCCGCGGCATGCAGACCATTTCCAAATCGTTTTCCATCGACATACCGATAGCCAGCTTTATCTACAAAGTCCTCTGGGAGAACATGAACCCGTCGGACATGTTCCTACGGCTTGAAAAGCTGCTATCCTAACATACCTAAAAAATAATGGCCTGCAATCGCAGGCCATTATCAATCTCGCTCCAGAGAAGGTTACTCTCTGATATCCATTTCGTTGATCAGGTTCTTAGCATGTCCCATCTTGTCTATCAGGAACAGTATATAACGAACATCACAAACTATTGTTCTCTTGTATTTCTTATCAAAAGCTATATCACCACTCATGGCCTCCCAGTTACCATCAAATGCAGCGCCTATCAGCTCACCATTTGCGTTTATTACAGGGCTGCCTGAATTACCGCCGGTTATATCGTTGTTGGTAATAAAGCAGGTGTGCAGGGTTCCATCCTCATCAGCATAGCGGCCATAGTCCTTCTTCTTGTAGAGGTCTATCAGCTGCTGTGGCACATCGAATTCATCATTGCCGGGCTTATACTTAGCCATCAGCCCATCCAATGTAGTAAAGTAGTTATAGTGCACAGCATCCTGCGGATCATAACCTAACACCTTGCCATAAGTAATACGCATAGTAAAGTTCGCATCAGGATAGAACAGCTTGTCTTTCTTCCATTCCATCAGGCCCTTTACATACTCCTTAGCCAGCTCCTTCTTCTGATTAGAGAAGGCTTCTACTTTAGGCAGGTAGTTCTTATTGAAGTTATTAACGTAGCTCATAGCATACTCTGCAGCCGCGTCCTTATCTATCTTTTCAATGCTCGGTGCCTCGCAGAAAGCATTGAACTTGTTACTGTCCAGCAGGAAGGTATTATTGAACACGTAAGCTGTATAGTCTTCATAGGTTTTTTCTGCGTTGTATTTACCATGCTTCTTAAAGATCACCTTCTGGTAGATATCCGGTAATTGCGTCTTTGGCACTTCGTCATAATAAAGCTTAGTCATCTGTGCCATCATGTCCTTTTCAGTACCCATGTCAAAGTCCTTCATTATGGCCTTGCGCTCAGCTTTTAGCGCAGTGATGTATTTCTTCAGGGAGTCCTGGTTGTTGTCCTTCTTCTCCAGCCATTTACGCAGCGGTTCCAGGCTGCTACCCAGGCGGGCAACAACCGGTGCACGGAAGCACTCGTAGTAGTAGATGACATGCTTTGCATACGGCGTATAGTCAGTATATATCTTTTCAAAACGGTCCATGAGGCCTGTATCGAAACCATTGTCACTGGCCCATTGGGTAAACTTGTCTTCCTGCTTCTTCTTTTTAGCCACCACATGCAGGCGTTTCAACTGCTCTGTCTGACCGATATAGTACTTCCAGTAATTAGCAATACGTGCATACAGTGATGTAAGCTTCAGGTAAGTAGCTTTATCTTCTGCCATGTGCTTGCGCATGATAGAAAGACGCAGATCACGAATACCTACTATAGAAGGATTAACATCCTTTATAGACAGGTCTACACCGTAAGATACTTCATAACGGTTAGTACGGCCAGGGTAACCATATATCATTGCA
>JBQCEX010000490.1:0-2089 GCA_051959855.1 Flavipsychrobacter sp.
CAGGACTGGGCTGCAGTATTGGCGGCTGATACTATGTACCTGAAAGAAAGACCTTTTGAACTAAAGAAACTCAATATTGCCTTTATGGCCTATAAAAAGCTGGGCGATAGCGCTATGGCCAACATATACCTGGATAAGGTGCGCAAGGTAGCTTATGCCATCCTATCCAGCGGCGACGGACAATCTGAAGCTACAGCGTTACATGTTCTGGAAATCTCTGATGAGTATTCGCTCATTAATATGCTTGGCTACGAGTTTGGCGGCACACAGGAGCTTACCCAGGCACATTGCGATTTCCTGAGCCTGAAAGATAATCCGGAAAATATCAAAGGCCTGTACTTCGATGTGAAGCAGATCTTTAAAGAATATGAAAGGACCCTGGTTGGTACCGCTCAAAAATAGTTGTTTATGAAAACAGTAGTTTTTGGTTTATGCCTTTTGCTCATGCAGCACAGTGCCTTGTCGCAAAATGACCATCATATCTCTTACAATTCTGTATGCCATGAAGGACGGCTTAAACTTTTTCCCCCCACAGCTAATTCTTATGTAAATATTTATGTTGACTGGAATGAGCTGCAACCCTTTACGGTATATGTTTACAAGGACGACAATGAGATAGTAGCGCAATGGCAGGGCGACACAAAGAAAAACTATCAGAAGGCCCTATTCACCAGCAAAATGGGGCCTGGCAATTACTATATAAGGGTGAAGAGCCCTAAAGCGGAAATGACTGAGACATTTACTGTAGTTCACTAACTACTTGAGAAATCTCTTGAACCATTTTATTTTCCCTTTGTAAGGCGGGTACTTTAGCTTCAGGTCTGGCCAGTAGCTGCTTTTCAATATTGATTTCGGACGTGTGAAGGTATCAAAGCTGTACTTACCGTGATAAGCTCCCATGCCACTGTTACCCACACCGCCAAAAGGTAGCTTTGGGTCGGCCAGGTGCACCAGGGTATTGTTCACACACCCGCCGCCAAACCTTAAACCCGTAAATTTTTCCTCCACAGCAGGGCTGTTAGTAAATATGTAAAGGGCCAGCGAGTCAGGGTTTTTTCTTATGAGGCTTATAGCTTCTTCATAATCAGAGAAAGTAAAGATGGGAAAAACAGTGCCAAATATTTCTTCCTGCATTATCGCAGCATCTATAGCTACATTCTCCAGCAATGTGGGGGCTATATACAGCTCTTCCTGTTTTGTATCCCCACCATGCACAACGGTTCCTTCTGACAAGAAGCGCTGCAGCTTATCAAAGTGCTTTTCATTTATTATTCGTCCGTAATCTTGTGAGGTTAGCGCATCGCCATAAAACCATGCTATAGCAGCCTTCATCTCCGCTATCAGTCTATCCTTCACAGCTGTATGCACGAGCAAGTAGTCAGGTGCTACACAAGTTTGGCCCGCATTGGTAAATTTTCCCCACACTATACGTCTCGCAGCAACTTGTATATTAGTGTCCTTATCTACTATACAGGGACTTTTACCGCCCAGCTCCAGGGTTACTGGCGTTAGCTGTTCAGCAGCCATTTTAGCTATTTCTCTTCCTATAGCTGTACTACCGGTAAAGAATATATGATCAAACCGAAAGTTGCTTATTAACTGTGGCACCACTTCCGCACCATTACCCTCTATCGCTGCTATATAGCTGGGATCAAATACACTTTCAAGCATTTGTTTCACTACGCTTGATGTATGCGGCGCAAGCTCTGATGGTTTCAACACTGCACAGTTGCCACCTGCTATAGCCCCAACTAATGGCGACAGCAGGAGTAATAATGGGTAATTCCAGGGAGCAATGATAAGTGCTACACCCAGCGACTCGCGTACTACCGTACCAGATGAGCGAAATAAAAATAAAGGCGAGCTCACATGCTGCGGACGCATCCATTGCTGCAGGTGTTTCAGCGTATAGCTTATCTCTGCCAGCAGCAAGCCTGTTTCTGTTGCAAACGATTCTGCTTCTGATTTATGGAAGTCTTTGTATAGTGCTTCAGCTATCTTTCCCTGCCAGTCTGTTACTGCCTGTTTCAGCTTTTTCAGCTGCTCTTCTCTAAAATTGTATGATCTCGTAGCCCCGCTCTCATAAAAA
>JBQCEX010000491.1:0-2344 GCA_051959855.1 Flavipsychrobacter sp.
TATGGGAGCGGCATTTTTTATGAAAAATATTTTGCAGAATATAAATTGTGTGCATATATTGTGTAACCGATCGGTTACACAATAATTAATAAAATGCGTAGAGATGTTTTCCAGGCACTAGCAGACCCAACCAGGAGAGAAATAATAAACCTGTTGGCTGATGAGTCGTTAACTTTGAATAGCGTAGCAGGACATTTTGATATAAGCAGACCTGCCATTTCAAAGCATGTAAAAATACTGACGGAGTGCGGCCTGGTATCGATAAAGCAGGAAGGAAGAGAGCGTTATTGCCAGGCCAATCTTAGTAAGCTGAAAACAGTAGCTGAATGGACGGAGCGCTATAGCAGATTCTGGAATAAAAAGCTGGATGCATTAGGCGCTTTCCTGGAACAGGAGAAAAAAAGTAAAAAGAAATAAACCACCAAAATCTATACATATGAATACTGAACCTTTTGTAATAGAACGCACATATAGCGCACCCATTGAAAGGGTATGGAAGGCACTGACTGATAAAGAAAGTATGAGGCAATGGTATTTTGACATTAAAGAATTCAAGCCTGAAGTGGGATTTGAGTTTCACTTTACCGGCGAAAATGATGGCAAAGTGTTTATGCACCTATGTAAGATAACCGATGTAATACCGAACAAAAAATTAAGGCATAGCTGGCGATATGAAGGCTATGAGGGAATATCGTACGTAACATGGGAGCTCTTTGATGAAGGGGATAAAACAAGGGTAAGACTGACACACGAAGGACTGGAAACATTTCCACCTATTGCAGACTTTGCTAAAGAGAATTTTGCTGCCGGATGGAACTATATACTGGGAACCAGCCTGAAAGAATTTATAGAGTAAAAATATTGAACTAACTAATTTTTGTAAGCCCTGCTATGCAGGGCTTAATTTTTATGTATTGTAAAGCTATTGTCATTATCATATTTGCTATATGAAATATGTAGTTAAATGAATAAATTGCTTATATCTTTTACCTAAACGCACTCCCTCATGAAAAAGCTCTTACTTTCTTTTACTATTATTTTGTTTGGCGCAACCAGTTTTGCACAATCGCTTAGCTACCAGCAAAAACTATACTACACAGGTAAAGTGTGGGGATTTGTAAAATACTTTCATTCAAACGTAAGCAACTGTAATGTAAACTGGGACAGTGTTCTGACAATAACACTGCCAAAAATAAAAGCTGCAGTGACTAATGCAGAATTTAATGATGCGCTTGATACTATGCTGGCAGCAGCCGGCCCAATGGCTATAGCAACCTCACCGCTGCCAGATACGCTACCTGCCGAACTGAAGCGCAACAGAAATTTTGGATGGATAAGCGACCCTGTATTCAGAACAGATGTACAAGTGCAATTAGACACGATAAAAAACAATTTCAGACCGCATCCTATCTGTTGGGTACAAAATAATTCCTATACCACCACATCACCTTATTATGGCGGCTGGCTTATTTTCCCTTATGATACGGTGCTGTATAATAGCAATACTTTTGATATAATGCCTGATGAGTATCATAGGACCTTAATGCTATTCAAGCATTGGAACATCATCAATTATTTTGACCCTTATACTTATGTATTTGATAAACCCATAGACACTATTCTATACAATGCCATACCGGACATAGTTAATGCGCCTGATTATATTGCATGGTATAAATCTATTCTCAAGTTCACATCGCAATTCGATGATGCACATGTAGAAGGAGGCACTTACAGCGATTATAATCCATTCCCCTATAATGGCTATTTCTTCCCGAGGCTGGTTGTAAAATACATTGAGAATAAATATGTGGTTGCAATATCAGGAGTTACCGGCATTAATAATGGAGATGTACTTGTCTCTATAGATGGGCGCACGCCTGTACAATGGGAAGATAGTTTACGGCCTTATATGTCCGACGGAAATCCATCAGTTTTCAGAAGAGATTTGATATACTGTATGCTATCAGGAGGGTACGGCTCTGTGGCTTTAATAAACGTGCAAGACAGCACAGGTGCCAGCCATTCGGCCACCACAAGCCGCGTTGATTATCTTGATGATGGCTGGTTTCCCAACTATTATTACCCTGCAGATTCGCTGAACCTCATAGCCTGGACCACATTGAAGTGTGATGTAGGATATATAAACATGGGCAATTTTCAGATCTCGCAGATTAATAGCATGTACAATGCGCTTTATAAGAAACCTGCGATTATTATAGACCTTAGAAACTATCCGTACGACGGTAGCGCCTGGACCCTGGCAAATGTCATGTACCCTCATAGCATCTGCTTTTCTAAGCTAACCACTCCAGATGTGAGCTATCCCGGCACTTTTTATTGG
>JBQCEX010000492.1:0-2283 GCA_051959855.1 Flavipsychrobacter sp.
ATCATTTTAAGCAGAATGAAAAAAGCAATTGTTTTCAATAGCCTGTGTGCTGCTGCACTAATAGCAAGCATAAGCAGTTGTAAGCCTAAGTATGACAGCACAAGTCCTAAAATGGGGCCTGTGACGGAGGCAGTATTTGCATCGGGCAGTATAGAACCTGTGGATGCATACATACTAACCTCACTATCCGACGGCTTTATAGTGAAGGCTTATGTAACAGAAAACGACCTGGTGCATGACGGGCAGGTACTTTTTAAGCTGGACAACAGGCAACAGCATGTGCAGGTGAACCTGGCAGAAACCAACCTGCAATATGCGCGTATAAACGCCGCCAGCAATGCACCTAACCTGCTGCAGATAAAGGCACAAATAGATGCAGCAAAGGCCAAGCTGTACACAGACTCTGTGACGCTGGGCAGGTATCAGCATTTGTATGCTACCAATTCTGTATCGAAGCAGGACTATGATAATGCAAGGCTGAACTACCAATCATCGCTAAGTAACTATAGGGCGCAATTAGCTGCCTATAAGGCAGCGCAGGATAAAGCCCAGCAGGACTACCAGACCAGCCAGCTGCAAGTGCAAAATGCTGAAGCGGGCAATCAATACTATAACCTAACGGCTATTGGCAATGGCAGGGTGTACCAAATATTTAAGAAGGAAGGTGAGCTTGTGCGTAAAGGTGACCAGGTGGCACAACTTGGCAACCCGGACTCAATAGTGGTAAAGCTAGATGTAGATGAAGGCAGTATAGATAAGATAAAACTAGGTCAGCAAGCGCTGGTAGAGCTAAATACGCAGAAAGGTAAAACCTACGAAGCAAGGATAAGTAAAATATATCCGCACTTTGATGAGAATACGCAGTCGTATAAGGTGGAGGCAAGATTTGTGCAGGATGTGCCGGGACTGATAGCGGGCACGCAACTGCAGGCGAACATTATAACCAACAAGAAGGATAATGCCATGCTGATACCGCACAGCTACCTGCTGAAGGACAATAAGGTGCTGAAGAAAGATGGTAAAAAAGCGGATACTGTAACGATACAGCCAGGCATTATATCAGATGAATGGGTGGAAGTGCTGGGCGGACTGACCATGAACGATAAAATACTAAAGCAGCATTAGGATGAAGGTGAGCGTAAATACAGAGATAGCCATCACCTACCTTTCTGCAAGGAAGAAACAAACCCTTGTAGCTGCGCTGGGGGTGACCTTTGGCATATCCATGTTCATCTTTATGCAGAGCCTGATGAAAGGTACGAATGACTATTTTGAAAAATCATCATTTAGTACGACGCCGCATATAAGGCTGTATAATGAGAATAAGGTGGCGGATACGCACCTGATGGATAATTTCTTTAAAGACAAATCGACCAAAATATTAATAAACCCGAAACAGATACAGGAAAACCAGGGGTTGACGAATCCGTATGGTATAATAAATGAAGTAAAGAAAATTCCACAGGTGGTGGCTGTGACACCGCAGGTAACAGCTAATGTGCTTTACAATAGTGGCAGCGTACAGATAAGCGGAACTGTGGCCGGTGTGAATATAGTGCAGGAAGACAAAATGTTTGACATGAAAAGCAACATGATAGATGGCGATTTTCATGACCTGGATAGGGTGAACAATGGTATACTGATAGGTAAAGGTATAGCTGATAAGCTAAGCCTGCATGTGGGTGACGCGTTGACCGTGCGCGCCGCTACAGGCAACCCGATGATCATGAGGGTGATAGGTATATATGCTACGACCATAAAGCAGATAGACGAAACAAAATCTTATGTGAATATAACCCAGGCACAGAATATGCTGGGCAAAGACCGAAGCTATGTAACTGATATAAAAATAAACCTGAAAGACTATAATAATGCACCACCTATAGCGCGAGAACTGGAAGTGCTGACAGGATATAAAGCAGAAGACTGGGTACAAGCGAACGAGCAGATAAAAGCAGCCTTTAAGATAAGAGCAGTAATACTAAACTCTGTAATAGGGGTGATACTGCTGGTGGCAGGATTTGGTATATACAATATCCTGAACATGACTATCTATGAAAAGATAAAGGAGATAGCTATACTGAAAGCAACAGGATTTACAGGACCATCTGTGGTGAGTATATTTTTGCAACAGGCAATATATATTGGGCTAATGGGGGCAGTGCTTGGTATAATAATAGGCTTTAGCATAACATTTATGGCATCTAAAATATATATAGGCGCAGGCAATCTTAAATATTTACCCATGTCATTTTATATGCCTCATTACCTGGAAGCGATTTT
>JBQCEX010000493.1:0-2839 GCA_051959855.1 Flavipsychrobacter sp.
TCAACTTAAAAGGAATAAGATATACAACCGGTAAACGGCGTTGAGCCCTTGGAGCTGCAAAAAGCCCCCATACCAAAATAACAGCTACAGGAAGTCCTATACCGATAGCCCAGCTTTGCAGCGCAGAGTCGCCGCTATGAAAACCATAATAGCCAAGACAGAACAACATTGCCAGCTCAAGCAGAAAGGCAACAGCTAGATGTATGGACTTGATAAAGTGCATCATGCTGAAAATTACGTTAAAAAATTTTCGTTACATAAAGTATTGAACAGTTAATAATAAAGTCATATCACACTAATATTCCGTTTACATAAGTGTTGCTGTTTTGCATATTAACAGACGAAAAAAACAGTACTCTCATGAAAAACAACTTTCGACATTTAAAATTAGATTCTTTAGCATTAAAGGCTGTGGGAGTGTTGCTTTTAAGCGCATCCTTTGCCGCTTGTAAGAAATCTGACAATTCCGGCAATCCATCAACAGATGGAATGCAAAAAGTAAATCACGTGGTGGTTATCTACCTGGAAAACCACAGCTTTGATAACCTTTATGGCCAATTTGCCGGGGCAAATGGATTACAAAATGCAACAGCAGCTAATACTACCCAGGTAGACTCTGCAGGCAAGGTGTATACATACCTGCCACCAGTAAAAGGAAGCACGGCTTTTCCGACCAACCTGCCCAATACATACTTTAATATAGACCAGTATGTACCTGCAAGCCAGGAAACACCAGATGTATTGCACCGCTACTACCAGGAACAGATGCAGATAGATGGTGGCAAGATGGATAAGTTTGCATTGTATAATACTTCAGCAGGCTTGTCCCAGGGATATTATAAAACCAGCATGCTGCCAATGCTGCCCGTAGCACAGAAATATACATTGTGCGATAATTTTTATCACAGTGCTTTCGGTGGTTCTTATCTGAACCATATGTGGCTGGTTGCTGCAGCAAGCCCGGTTTTTCCAGGTGCGCCATCGAGCATTGTAGCCCAAGTTGATGCATCTGGAAAGATGATAAAGGATGGCGCCGTGACACCTGACGGCTATGTAGTAAATACCAGCTTTACAGTAAACAATCCGCACCCGGCAAGTTCAAACGCGGCTACACTGGTACCTAACCAGACCATGCCAACCATAGGTGACAGGCTGAGCGATAAAAGCGTTAGCTGGGCCTGGTATTCAGGCGGCTGGAACGACGCACTTGCAGGCAACCCCGCACCTACCTTCCAGTTTCACCATCAGCCATTTGCTTATTTTGCTAAATATGCAGATGGCACGCAGGCTAAAAAAGATCACCTGAAAGACGAAACTGACTTCATAACTGCTGCCCAGGCTGGCACATTGCCAAGCGTTTCATTTGTTAAACCTCTTGGTGTAAACAATGAACACCCCGGCTATGCAGCATTAGCTGATGGCGAAAAGCATACAGTAGACCTAATAAATGATGTATTGAACGGCCCTAATGGTAAAGATGCTGTGATCATTGTAACCTATGATGAAAACGGTGGTTTCTGGGACCATGTTGCCCCGCCTACAATAGACAAATGGGGCCCGGGCACTCGTGTACCGGCTATCATTATAGGCCCATTTGCCAAACAAGGTTATGTAGATCATACACAATATGAAACATTAAGCATCCTGTCGTTCATAGAAAAGAGATGGGGACTGCAACCGCTTACTGACCGTGATAAAAATGCGAATCCATTGCAGAATGCTTTCAATTTCTAATTAATCGTTACGAACACAATAAAACCATCTAAAGGGCAACGATCGTTGCCCTTTAGATTCGTTAGCAAATGAAGAAGTCATTACTTATATCAGGCATATTAATCATTGTATCAGGGTACCTACTGTTCTCCTGCAAGTCCAATCCGACAACGCCAGAAAAGGCAATTGCACAAACCCTCTTACAGCAAATAGACGAGTTTGCCCGAGCAAAAAACAAACTGCAGGAAGCGGTAGCACAAGGCGCAAGCCATGAGGAGCTGAAGCAACTATTTCTGAATACCCGCCTTGCCTATAAAAAAATTGAGTGGGCAACCGAATATTTCTCTCCCACTGTGTCGAGACTTGTAAACGGGCCGCCAGTAGAGGAAGTAGAACAGAGCGCCCAAGTGTTTGCACCTGCAGGATTACAGGTAATAGAAACCTATCTATTTCCTGAATATGACAGTACGAAGAAGCGTGAACTAATAAAAGAGTTAATAGCGCTAGACCGGGCTTGTGAAAAATATAAGTTATACCTCAACAATATAGATCTACTTGACTGGCAGGTATTTGATGCAACAAAGCTTGAAGTATTCCGAATAATGACGCTGGGCATTACCGGCTTTGACAATGCTCTATCTCAAAACAGTATGGCGGAGTGCGCGGCAAGCCTGGCGAGCATGAAAACAATGTTAGGTTATTATGCATGTGCTGAGCCGTTGGAGCAGGATATAAATAAGGCTGTCAGTTACCTAAAGAAGGATAATGATTTCAACAAATTTGACAGAGCTGCTTTTATTACACAATATGCTAACCCCATTAGCACTGATATTAGCAAGCAAGAAGAAAAGCTGAAAATAAAGATAACTACCTATAACAGGCTACTCAATCAACAAGCATATACCCTCTTCGATACAAATGCTTTTAATGTAAATGCTTATATACCAGAGCAGGCTTACTACCTAACAAAAGAAAAAGTAGCGCTTGGTAAAAAACTTTTTGCAGACCCTGTTCTTTCTGGCACAGGTACGCGTAGCTGCCAAAACTGTCACCAGCCGGAAAAAGCTTTTACTGATGGGTTAATACGTAATACAGTACTTGGCAGTAATAAACTGCTAAGAAGAAA
>JBQCEX010000494.1:0-3425 GCA_051959855.1 Flavipsychrobacter sp.
AAGCTACCGCTTGCAGCAATCAACAGTTGCTCAAGCTCTCTGTGCGCATGCGCTCCTCTTGACTCTCCACCCGGAACATCGTATATATAATATACCCGTTTAATGCTAAATGGAATATCAATAAGATTTTGCAGTGGCGTAATATTTCCTGCACGATTATGGATTTTGGGGAAATCCACCACAGGACAATCAAATACAGTGAAATCAGCTAAGTGTTCCATTCTTTAAATTGACGAATTCCTGAAAATCCCGAATATATTCTGATTCAATGTAGACCTCGTCTGATGCTATTAAAACCAGTGAATTTGTAGAAAAGTTTTCAAGATGCCTCCATACCATCTTCGGCATGTATAATCCGTAATAAGATCGGTTTAAAGTTATACGTTTCTCGCCGGTCCCATCATTATAAACAACGTCAAAGCTGCCGGATAGTGCAACTATAAATTCATTTAATGTTTTATATGCATGACCGCCGCGCATTTCTCCCCCAGGCACATCATAAATCCAGTATACCCGTTTTATTTCAAAGGGAATAAACTGTGCATTTTCGAAAAATGACAGATTACCTCTTTCATCTTCAATTTTAGGTAAGTTTATTATTCTGGCTGCGTCCATAGTTACAAGGATGTCTGTAATGGATGAGATACTTCATATTGAATAGACGGTCTGATAATGCCTGGAAGTGTATTAGAGTTGCTTCCGATATTTTCATTCAATATGTCAAACTGAACTATTTCATCGATATGATACAGAACATATTTTTGATTCTCCCCAAATATGACTTTAAACCGATAAGTACCGGCATTAAGTAAATCAGGTGGCACCGTACCTTTTATGGTATAAATTCCCTTTCTCGAATTTTTAAGGCCATTGGTCAGCAGGCATCCATGATGGAATAAGACCAGTTCATCTGCATTCTTTAATTCAAATGTAGTATCCACATTCAATCCCTCAGCTCCAAGGTAAAATTCCATTTCAAACGAAATACCACTTGAGATACTTATTACATCTCCGTATATAGGCTTTACCTTGAAAGAAAGGACACGCACATTATCATTCCCTGGTGCAGTTCCAATCTCACCTGAATGTTCGAATACACTTTCCAGGTCACCGCTTTTCTGATAAAAATTAACCGCCTCTAATTCATTACCTGTAAATGTCAGTTGACCGTTTTTAAGAACAATACCTTTTGTACATAGCTGTTTTACAGCAGCCATGTTGTGGCTTACAAACAGTACTGTTCTCCCTTCGTTTTCTGTCACATCTTTCATTTTACCCAGGCATTTCTTTTGGAATTCAGCATCACCCACAGCCAATACCTCATCAACTACCAATATTTCTGGTTCCAGGTGTGCTGCTACTGCAAATGCCAGACGCACATACATGCCACTGCTATAGCGTTTTACGGGAGTATCTACATATCTGGCTACGCCGCTGAAATCTACTATAGCATCAAACTTCTTTTTTACTTCCGCCTTGCGCATGCCCATTATTGCGCCATTAAGATATATATTCTCCCTGCCGGTAAGGTCCGGATGAAAGCCAGTGCCCACTTCAAGAAGACTGGCTATTCGGCCTTTCGTTTTTATGGAACCAGTTGTGGGAGCTGTAATCCTTGAAAGTATTTTAAGCAGTGTCGATTTTCCTGCTCCGTTTTTTCCTATTATACCCAGCACATCTCCCTGGTGTACATCAAAATTTATATCTCTTAGACTCCATACAAATTCAGAGGTTCCTTTTGTTGCCCTGTCATTCTGCTCGCCTATTTTTTTGTAGGGATCTTCTTTGCCACGTACCTTAGCCCACCATCTGTTAATATCACGGCTTATAGTACCAGTGCCTATTTCCCCTAGTCTGTATAGCTTACTTAAATCTCGTACTTCAATAACTTTGGTCATGCATTCTTCATTAAACGCTATCCATAAAAGTCTTTTCTACCTTATTAAAGGTTAATACCCCAAACAAAAATATAACTGTAGACACAATACAACTTATTATAAGTGATTGCAGGGAGAACGTACCGGCGCCTAAAAAACCATATTTGAAAGTTTCTATAATCGATGTCATAGGATTTAATTCCACCAGCCATCTATATTTCAATGATATTGCAGACAACGGATAGATCACAGTGGTAGCATACATCATCAATTGCACACCGAATGTAACCAGGAAACGTAAATCCCTATATTTAGTAGTCAACGCACTTATTATCATTCCCGCCCCCAGGCCTATTAAAGCCATATCCACTATTAGCAATGGTAATAAAACCAGGGTAATATTTGGATGTATTGGCGCACCTTTAATTGAATAATACAAATAGAATGATAAAAACAGCATCAACTGTACACCAAACTTAAACAAGTTGGATATTACTATAGAAATAGGAGTGGTCAGCCTAGGGAAGTATACTTTACCAAATATTGACGCATTTTTAATAAAGGTATCCGATGTCCCTTGCAAACAATCAGAAAAATAGTTCCATATTGTTATCCCCGCCAGGTAGAATAAGGTTGGGGGAATACCATCAGTTGGAATCTTTGCTATGCTGCCAAAGACAATAGTGAAAGTAATAGTTGTAAGAAGCGGCTGGATAAAAAACCATAGTGGTCCTAACACAGTTTGCTTATATACAGAGGTAAAATCTCTTTTTACAAACATCAGTATCAGATCTCTGTGATGCCAAACATCACGTAGGTTCAGCTCAAAGAGCGAGCTTTTCGGCTTTATCTCATAGTCCCAACCTTCTTGCTGCAGATCACTCATAGTTATTTTAATGGCTTTTGTCTTCCCAAAGCAGTAAGTTGTTACCTGATTTAGGCTCTTGTATCAACCATTCTTCTTTTTTATAGGTAATAAAGCGAACCTTGCGCGATATTAGTCCTTCTGCTTTTGTTACCAGGTAAAGCAAGTATTTCTTGTCAATATTGCCTACAAATACAAAATCTATTATCCCCGTATCCTTTCCAATAGCATAATCACCAATCAGGTAAACCTTCTCCAGGTGTCCCATCCTGTTTATTATCAGCTCTATTACCTGGTCTATCCCTATATACTTCAGTATTATTTTTTGCAGATCATGAAACAGAGGGTGACTGTTATTGGCTTTATATACCTTTTTATTACCCTGACTCTCTGTTACCAGCATTCCGGCCCCTTCAAATCTGTTAAGCTCAACCCTTATTGCATTCGTACTTTCATTAAACTCATCGGCAAGCCCTCTTAAATAGGCGGTGCTCCTGGGATTCAGGAAAAACTTGAGTAATAGTTTTATACGAGTTCGGGAAGAAATGAGTGTTTCAAGCATGAAACAAAGTGCAGTTGTTCAATAATTACATGGCTTCGCCACTGTGAGTCACATCTCACCAATTCAATATTGAGTAATATAATTACTCAATATTGTAACAAAAATATACCTTGAAATGTTA
>JBQCEX010000495.1:0-10292 GCA_051959855.1 Flavipsychrobacter sp.
ATTCACTTTTTAATATGCCCGGCCCTTTATCTTGAATCTGGACAATAATATCGCTATGGCTAAACATAAGTTTTACAACAGCTGTATGATCACCAGAGAACTTACATGCATTGTGTACAATATTCTTAATAGCTGAATAAAGCAAATATTCATTGCCATAAACCATTACGCCTTCTTCATTTTCCGGGAACTCGTCAAACAGCAGCTTTACGGCATATTGGCTATTAATCTTCTTCATATCACCCGGCAGATGCAGCAATATTTCATCAATGCGGACAGAAGACAATTCAATACCTTTCGGCGAGCCGCTGACCTTTGCTATTTCCAACAAGCTTTTCACAAGCATATTGAGATTCTTCACATCGTCATTTACTGAACTCAATACATTTCTATATTCCTCGTTACTACGCTCACGCTGTAAGGCAACATCCAGCTGACTGGAGATGGAAGCTAATGGCGTTGACAACTCATGAGAAGCATTATCAATAAAGCGTCTTTGCGTATCAAATGATTGTTGCAGGCGGTTCAGCAGCTCATTAATGGTAGCGGCTAATTGCTGCAATTCATTTTTACCATTACCGGTATCTAAGCGCTTTGAAAGGTCTTCTGACGAAATATGGTTGATCTTATCAGTAAGTTCATTTATTGGCCTTATAAGGCCTACAGAGAATACATATCCGCTAATTATCACTATGCTTATGCTACCAATAAAACATATAGCCAATATGATTCCTAAACGGGACAGCCAGCCTGCTCTTTCTTCATAAAATGCTGCCACTACAATAATGTAATTATATCCCGCCTCCTTGTACTCAAGTGCAACAGCATCCCTATAACCGGCTTTAAAAAAATATAATTTATCTGTTTTAGCTCTTTGGAGAATATCATCTGTTACGACAAGCGTATCATTTTTATTATCGTTGTAGGAAAATGTTTCGTTATAGCTGAAGTCATACAAGTCAACACTTTTGTACGTAAGACCGCTGCTTGACACCCTATTCATTTCCTTCACCAATTCCGGCCCTATCTCATTGGACTTTATGAGTGCTGCAGTACTGAGCGCTTTATTTTTTAAGCGCTGCCTGAATTGTTCAACCCTGGTAGTGTATGAGAAAATGTAAATACAAGCACATAATACAAGAAGTATTATGGAAACAAGGAGTGTATAAACAAGTGTAATGCGGTTTTTTATCAGCATTAATTCTCTTCTTCGTTCTTTAGTACATAACCCATGCCTACCTGGGTATGTATCAGTTTAGGAGCAAAACCTTTATCAATTTTCTTCCTGAGAAAATTTACATAGACATCTATCACGTTAGTTTGCGAATCAAAATCTATTTCCCAAACATCGCGAGCAATATCTTCCCTTGACACTACTTTATCTTTATTCCTCAAAAAGTACTCTAATAGCTGGAATTCCTTAGCGGTTAAGGTAATTTTCTGTCCATTTCGCTTCACTTCTTTACGATCAATATCCATTTCCAGATCTGCAACAGCTAGCAGTTTTTCATTAGCCATATCCTGGGTAATATCTGCCCTTCTTATCTGTGCTTTTATTCTTGCCAGTAATTCCCTGAATTCGAAAGGCTTTGGAATATAATCATCAGCTCCAGCATCGAAGCCCTCCACCTTATTATCAATAAAATTCAGCGCTGTTAACAGTATAATTGGCACCCTCTTATCTTTTTGTCTTATTAGCTTACATAGTTCATAGCCATTAATGTAAGGCAGATTAATGTCGAGCAGCACAAGATCATAATTGCTATTCAGATAGAGGTCTTTTCCCTCCTGCCCATTGTAAGCTATCGCAACATCATAATTATGCTCGCTAAGTCCGCTTTGAACTGCATCTGCCAGCTTCTTTTCATCCTCGACCAATAATATCTTCTGTTTCATTGAATACTGCAAACCCTTTCTGTTTTGTTTTCTGAAAGTAAATATAAAAGAGTAATACTGTTTTAAACAGTCATTTGCATGTTTATAAAGTTCCGCATTTTTCCACAAATACTCATACCCATTCATTTTCAATTGATTAAATAACATATCTACAAATAGCGACCACAGTTTTTAATTATATTTTAATCAATCACATCAGCCAATACTAGCTAGCTTATATTCTATTTTAATCTCTGTTTAATCCATCTTAAATGCCATTTTAATTCTATAGTAAATCACCCGTTAACAACTACAAAATACTTTGCAAGCGTTATGCGGCGGCTAATCTTTGTGTCATAAGCAGGAAAAATGAAAAAGATTATCGCCATAATCACTGCCTTATCGCTATCCTTTGTTGCAGAAGCACAGACAGCTTCGACAACCGCAAGTCAACAAGTGAATCTGAACCTAACAGATGCCATAGCCATTTCCTTTGTAAGCAGCGGCTCGACAACAGGATCTACCATTAACTTAAATTTCAACAACGTAAAAAATTATGCTAACGGTGTAGCATCTGCTACGCAGCAATTGAAGGTTCAATCAAATAAAAATTTCACTGTTTCAGTACAAACCAATAGCGCAGATTTTAGCTATACTGGCAGCACAAGTCCTGCACCCGTGATGCCCGTTAGCGCACTAAACCTGGAAGTAACAGCAAATGCTACAGGAGGAACTATTGCCAGCGCGTTTCGCAGCTTCGGACATTTGTCTTCCAGCAGTCAAAACCTAATAACTAATTGTACATACGGCGGCAACAAGACATTTTCGGTAAAATACAAGGCAACACCCGGCTATAGCTACCCGGCAGGCACCTATACTACTACAGTGGTTTATACAGCAACTCAACCCTAGTACCCCCTATATAAAACAAGTAAGGGCCTTGCGTGGCGCAAGGCCCTTTATTATTTAACACCATTTGGTTTAATAAGTATAGCTAAATTCCTTGCCTGCCGGCGGCTGATATTGTCTATTTACCTTATGCGGCAGCCTTTCATTACGTTTGGCATAATAGGCACTATCGGCTTGGGATAAAGGAAATTCTTTACGATAAAGTAAGTCATCCACCTGGTATTCTTCTTCTTTGACAAGTCTGCCTGTTTCTTCGTCATAGTAACGCCACAAGCCGTTCCGCTGAGAACCACGCTCAGTAGATATAGACCTAAGACCTTCAAGGCCTGTTTCAGCATCTACAACAACAATGGTGTCGTACAGATTATCAGGATTCATACCTCTATAATGACCTACACAGGTGAGCTGGCCATTTTCGAAATATTTGACTTCGCCATCCAATGCATTATTGCGATAGTTTTCAATAGCCATAATGGTACCATCAGGTGCTACCTTGTACCAAGGGCCATATTTACGACCATGATCATAGTGCCCGAATATGGTGTATGGGGGTTCGCCCAACCGGGCGGAAACAGAAGACATCCACATGCCGGTAGGCCGGCCATTGCCATCCTTCAGATTGAGCGGAGCGTCTGCCATAGACTTACTATGCGGCGTAACCTTAGTCTGCGCAACTAATGTAGTTGCCGCAGTGGTAGCAAGAATGAATAATATGGACTTTAAAAAACTCAATATATATTTTTATTATACTGCAAATGAACTGCCACAGCCGCAAGTGCTGCTGGCGTTCGGATTATTAAATACGAAGCCACGGGCATTTAAACCATCAGAATAATCAACCTGCATACCCAATAGGTATATGCCGTGTGACTTCTTCATTATAACGGGAATTCCCTCGATATCGTATACATCATCGTCATCCTCCTTCCTGTCAAAGCCCAAAATGTAGCTCATGCCGGAGCAGCCGCCACCTTTAACACCAACCCTGAGATACTGGTTTTGTTCAAAACCAGGTTCTGACATAAGCCTTTTTATCTCTGCCACTGTAGCGAGGGTAAACTTAACAGGGCTGTTCAATACTGTTTCCATTAATCTACAATTCTTTATACAAATTTACCATTGTATAGAAGCCTTTCCAAATAAGGGCTCCTAAAGTATTATTAATATCAATAAATATATAGAAAATACTGAGAATTGAAAAGGCGGGCATTGTGACTTTATTGCTTAAAAACAGAATTATTATTTACTTTTCAATCCATTATCGCTAAGGTATCTTAAGAACATTTTTTTACATTTGCTACCTGCAAAAACCAAACTTTGAACATGAGCGAGGCTTTAGAACAAATAATTGATGATACTTCTGCCCAAATGAAGAAGGCAATAGGCCACCTGGAGGTAGAACTGACCAAGATACGCGCAGGAAAGGCTACCCCTGCTATAGTGGATGGTATTTTCGTGGATTACTATGGTAATTCTACGCCTGTAAACCAGGTAGCTAATGTAACGGTTTCGGATGCCCGCACCCTTTCTATACAACCATGGGAAAAGCAAATGCTTGGCCCAATAGAAAAAGCCATTATAGCCTCGAATATAGGTTTGAACCCTCAAAATGATGGTAGCTTTATACGCCTGTTCCTGCCACCACTGACAGAAGAACGCCGTAAGGAACTGGTGAAAAGAGTAAATAATGAAGGTGAGCAAGCAAAAGTAGCTGTGCGCAGCATTCGCCGCGAAGCCATAGAGCAAGTAAAAAAGCTGCAAAAAGACGGGCTGAGCGAGGATGTGGCCAAGGATGGTGAAGGACGTATACAGGGTATAACTGATAGACACATTGCTCTTGTAGACCAACACTGCAAAGACAAGGATAAAGAAATAATGACCATTTAATTTTTTTTGCAATAGCAGAACAGCTCACTATAAAGTGAGCTGTTTTTTTATTTATAACTTTGTGACCATGGACGAGTTGCACCGGCAAATATTACTGTTGTTCTCTATTCCAATCTATGCTATCCTAATTCCGCTGGAAATAGTTCTTAGTCATTTTCAGCATTGGAAATTTTATAGCTGGAAAGAAACACTGGTGAATATTTATCTGAATTTTGTGAATGTAGGTGTAGATCTCCTGCTGCGTGGCGTAGCCCTAGCTATATTGATTTTTACATTTAAGTATCACCAGGTAAATACTTGGAACCCAATAGTTTATTGGGCATTGCTTTTTCTATTTGAAGATGCAGTGTTTTGGCTGGAGCATTATGTAGACCATAGTAGCAGATTTTTCTGGGCGGTGCATGTAACACACCATTCTTCCGAAGAATTTAACTTGTCGACAGGCTTTCGCTCTTCTGTGTTTATGCCGTTTTACAGGTATCTATACTTTATTCTGCTTGCGTTTATAGGCTTTAGACCACTGGACATTCTTTTTATGTATGCCCTGACCCAAACCTACGGAATACTGGTGCACACGCAGGCCATAAAAAAGCTGCCGCGCTGGATAGAATATATATTCGTAACACCTTCTCACCACCGTGTACACCACGCAAGTAATGCGCCATACCTGGATAAAAATATGGGCATGGTACTGATCATCTGGGACAGGATGTTCGGCACCTTTACCGAGGAGATGGAAGACGAGATACCACGTTTTGGCCTTACCAAACCACTGGATAACCCTCACCACCCTGTACGCATCATCTTCCATGAATGGCAGGAAATAGTGAAGGATTTTAAGACAGCCCCTACATTCAAAGACAAGCTGAAATACTTGTTTATGCCACCAGGATGGAGCCATGATGGCAGTCGGATGACCTCTAAAAAGCTAAGAGAGATGTGGGAGCAAGAGCGAAAACTAAAACATTAAAGTCCCGCCATTTTTAATATTTTTTTATATTCTGCAGGCTTAACCGCACCAACAGACAAACGACCGAGGCGTATAAGGTCCATATTCTCAAATGCCGGGTCTTGTTTTAACTGTGCGAGGCCCACAGGTTTAGGCAATGGTTTCAACGGTTTCAGATCTACCACTACCCAATTTGTATCATCAGTAGTAGGGTCCTGGTAAGCAGTTTTAACTACCTCTGCAATACCTACTATTTCCAAGCCTTCATTGCTGTGATAGAAAAATACCTGGTCACCCTTAGCCATAGCCTTGAGATTGTTGCGTGCAGCATAATTGCGCACCCCATCCCACATGGTTTTACCATCTTTTACAAACTGGTCCCAGCTATATTTAAAAGGCTCCGATTTTACCAACCAATAATTCATGGAAGAAAATTAAAACGTGAAAATTAAAAAATCAAAAAAACTAATGCTCCCGTTGTAATAGGTATGAAGCCAACTGATGCAGCGATTCTTTTCTTTTGCTCGTTACGGCTACCTCTTCCAATGCATCAAAAGCCATTTGAGAATATTTATTGACGGCTTCCCTGCATGCAACATCCGCACCTGTTTCCTTAAATAACTGAAGCATGGTGGCTACCTTACCTTCATCTTCGCAGGCCAAGCACTTATTTATGCTGCTGCGCTGATCTTCTGTAGCATTCTCCAGCGCATTCAGCAACAAAAATGTTTTCTTATTTGCCTTTATATCTCCGCCATTTTGCTTGCCCAGCTTATCGATAGCGCCATAGGCATCCAGATAATCATCCTGCAACTGAAAAGCGATGCCCAGGTTTTTCCCGAATGCATACAGCTTATTGGCATTACCCTCTGTAGAGCCGCCTAACAAGCCGCCCATTTTCAGGCTGCAAGCAAGCAATACCGAGGTTTTTAAGGTTATCATCTGGATATACTCGTCTATATGCACATCATTGCGAGTTTCAAAATCCATATCCATTTGCTGGCCTTCGCAAACTTCAATAGCTGTTTTGTTGAATAGCTGCAATATTTGCGGCAGAGATCTGCTGATATGACCTAATTGTTCGTATGCGTAAATATTCATGATATCTCCGCAAAGAATACCCGCGGTGAGCCCATATTTAGCATGAATAGTAGGCTGGCCGCGCCTGAGCGGCGCTTTATCCATTATATCATCATGAATCAGAGTAAAATTGTGAAATAATTCTACTGATGCAGCCGCATACCAAGCGTCCTCACTTATTTCTCCAAACAATTCGTTGCTCATAAGGCATAGCACAGGACGTACGCGCTTGCCACCTAAACGAAGCAGGTAACGGCAGGGCTCATAGAGATTATTTGGGGCTTCAGGAAATGGTAATGTATTAATAAATCTGTCTTCAAATTGCTGTACCAGTTGGCCGAATGAGTGCATGAATTATTTTTTGCGTTTTTTGGTGGCAGGTGATTTTCTCGTCTGTGCTTTTCCCTGCAAAGATGGTTTTTTGTTTGCTTTTTGTTTTGGCAAATCTAAGATAGTATAGTCTATCTGCCGCTTTTCGAGGTTTGCAGCAACTATCCTTACCCGTACTTTGTCCCCTATTCTGAAGCGAATACCGGTTCTGCGACCTACCAATGCATATTCATGCTCCAGCAATTCAAAATCATCTACATCAGCCAGGTCGGCAATGGAGATCATGCCTTCACACTTGTGCTCAACAGTTTCTGCCCAGAAACCGAAGCTTGCCACACCGCTTACTACCGCATCAAAATCTTCGCCCACATAGTTTTGCATGAATTCTACCTGCTTGTACTTATTGGCTGTACGTTCTGCCTCCATAGCGCGACGCTCCTGATCGCTGCAATGACGACACATTTGCTCGAGTTGCTTCATGGGGTGAATATTCTGATCCAGGCACTCCTGCAATATGCGATGTGCGAGCACATCAGGATAGCGACGTATAGGCGAGGTAAAATGGCAGTAATTCTCGAAACCAAGGCCGTAGTGACCTATATTCTCTGTGGTATATACAGCTTTTGACATGGTGCGGATACCCAGGCTTTCAAGCACATGCTGCTCAGGCTTACCTTCGGCCAAGCGCAGCATTTCATTGAAGGAAGCGGCGATACTCTGAGGTGTATCCATATCGAACTTATGACCAAAACGCAGAGCGAATGTGGTGAACAGCTTTAATTTTTCCTCATTAGGCACATCATGCACGCGATATGGGAATGGTACCGGCTTATCCTTTACCTGTATTTTAGAAACATATTCTGCTACAGTGCGATTGGCCAGGAGCATGAACTCTTCTATAAGTTTGTGCGCATCCTTGCTTTCCTTTACTACTATACCTATAGGTACATTATTCTCGTCCAGCTTAAAGCGAACTTCCTGTGAAGAAAAGTTGATAGCGCCCTTTTTGAAGCGCTGTGCCCTAAGTATCTTCGCGATCTTATTCAAAAGCAGCAGCTCTTCTTTATAATCACCCTCTGCACCTTCAATTATCTCCTGTACATCTTCATAAGCATACCGACGATCGGAGCGAATAGCAGTGCGTCCCAGCCAGTGATTTTTTACTTTGCCCTGGGCACTAATATGGAAAACGGCGGAGAAAGCGTATTTATCTTCATTAGGGCGCAGTGAGCAAAGCTCATTTGACAGACGCTCCGGCAACATAGGTAAAACACGGTCCGGCAAATAAACGCTGGTAGCCCGACGGTATGCTTCCTTATCTAATTCAGAACCTGTTTCTACATAATAGCTAACGTCTGCTATGTGAACACCAATTTCATAATCGCCACCTTTTATAGGACGAATAGACAGCGCGTCATCAAAGTCTTTAGCATCAACAGGATCTATTGTGAACGTGAGCACATCACGCATATCCTTTCGGTTCTTTAGTTCCTTTTTATCCAGGTAATCAGGGAAACGAGCTGCTTGCTCTAATACCTCATCAGGAAAATGTAAAGGAAAACCATTATCAATAAGAATGCCCTGCATAGCTATCTCGTTCACGGATTCGTTGGTGAGGATGCTTACCACTTCTCCTACGGGATTCTTAGCTTTTTCAGGCCATTCTACCATACGTACGATGACATGCTCACCACTACGTGCATTATTTAAAAGATGTAAGGGGACAAATATGTCAACCGGCATATTTTCCTTATCCGGTATTACGAATGCAAAATGCGGATGAACTTGTATTTTACCGCTAAACTCGGTTTGTTTACGGCGTACAACAGATTTAATGACGCCTTCTTTTCTGCCTCTTTTCTCAAAGCCTCTTACTTCAACCTTAACCTCATCACCGTTAAGAGCAGTGCCCATATCTTCGGGCCTTATTAATATATCGCGCTCCATTCCCTCAACTATCACAAATCCCATCCCGCTTTTCACAACCTCCAGGCGCCCTGTATAAGTACTTCCGCCTGCTTCTTTTTTCTTCTTCTTTTTAGCTCGCATGTGTCTTAATTTCCTTTTATAAAGATAGCAGGAAATTAAACATCAGGCCAACAGCGAGTTATTCTTATTAAGAAATTAATGGTTTGAAACAAATTATTGCTCAGGAGTTGCTGCAGGTGGTAAGCCAAATGCCTCGTTATTTTCAGCTATTGCTTTATCCACATAGTTCAGCACTAATTGGTCCAGTTCCTGCTGTTTGTTAAAGAGTACGGATACGGCGATAGGCAATACGATAACAGGAATATTCCAGTTACTGATCTTTTCTGCATGCAGGTATAGTCTGGTTGCATCTTTTTCTGTGGTAATGATGATTTTATTACTCAGCTGCCAATTATCATATGCTGCTTTTATCTCTTCCAGGTCTTTGCTTACGAAATAGTGATGGTCAGGATAAGAAAGCGTATGTACATCCTTTGCCTGCTCCTTTAAATGGTCGATCAATGGTGCAGGATTAGCGATACAGCATACAAGAACCGCATTTGTATCATCCAGCTTTACAGTTTCGTTGGTAAACAGATCGTAGGGTGCTCTATATTCTATTGTGGTAAAAAAAACTTTTTGATGTGGTAAAGGGTTTATTTGTTGCTCTATTTCTTTAGCCGCCGCTTCAGTCATATCAGCAGGGCATTTGGAAACAATAATTACATCGGCACGTTTGTAAGCACTTCGACGCTCACGCAGTCTGCCTAAGGGCAATACATAATCTTTATAAAAAGGCCTGGAATAGTCTGTTATCAATATATTAACCCCTGCTCTCACCGAGCGGTGCTGGTAGGCATCATCGAGCAAAACAACGTCTATATTCGGGCGCCTTTGTAATAATTGCGGTATGCCTGTTATTCTTTCTTCAGCAACGCTTACTACCAGCTCAGGATACTTCATATGATACTGCATAGGCTCATCGCCTATGCGCAGTGCATTTGCACTGTTATCTGCTATCAGGAAACCCTGTGTATGGCGCTTGTAACCCCTGCTCATGGTGGCTATCTGGTATTGGTATTGCAGCAACCTGATAAGATATTCAACGTGCGGCGTTTTACCTGTTCCGCCTACAGACAGATTACCTACTGATATAACAGGAACACTAAACTCAATAGAGGAAAAGAATTTGGTATCGTATAGCTTGTTCCTAAGCCAAACTATTGCACCATACAGTAATGCAAAAGGGTACAATAGAAATCGAAGTACCGAAAATATATAATAAAATACACTT